>NZ_JBWKQR010000017.1:0-103380 GCF_059418905.1 Collimonas sp. GW821-FHT07E08
AGAACGGATCAAGCTTCGACCCGCACTTCGTTTCCATAAAAGCTTGACCAAAACCATAGAATCTATTACGCCCTACAGGGTGCGTCTTGCCGTGTTGATTTATTCAACGTCGCGGCGCAATTCAAAGAAACCGCGCGCCATGGATTGGCCGTTGACCAGGATTTCAACCTCGTGCCGTCCCGGGTAATGGATGCGCGTAGTGAAATCCCGGATGCTCTGGCTGCGCTCGATGGATACCCGCTGGGCGCCTGCCAGCGTCAGCTCCTTGAGCTTGAACACCTTGGCCGTGGTGGCCCCTGATTTCTTCACGTAATGCATCTTGTAATCGATCACCAGGCGCTGGCTCTGCGCTGACCTGGATACCAGGTCGAACGACAGGGTCACGCGTTCGCCCAACGCCAGCCGGCGCGGCGTCACCGTGAATTTGCTGATGTTTACCTCGGGTGCGCCGCCGGCGCCGATCACCGCCAGCGCGCGCGGGTTGCCGGCCTTGATCAGCGAGCGCAGCGCGTGCCTGGCGATCCAGGCCGTCTGCGGGTTGTCGAGCGGCCAGGCGGTGAGCCGGTCCAGCACCCATTCCGGATGGGATTTGGTGACATCGTTGAGGTGGTTGGCCACCGACTTGCGGACATACAGGCTGGGGTCGGCGCGCAAATTCTCGAGGATCGGCGCCGCCAGCGACGGATCGGCGAGGATGGCGTCGAGCCGGAACGACCATGGCAGGCGCGGGCGGCAGCCTTCGCTGGCAAGCCGGCGCACAGCGTCGCTATCGTCGCGCGACCAGGATTCCATGATGGCGAGCGCCCGCGCGGTGTCGAGGCGCAGGAATTCGCGCACGGCAAATTCGGACGAACCGAAGCCGGTGAAATACTTCAGCGCATCCATCGACCAGTCGAAGTCGTGCTGGCCGTGCTGGCCGACATAGTCGGGCAAGACCAGGGTCGCGAAACCGTGGTCGATGCGCGGCGCAAGCGCGCGCAGGATTTTTACCGCCTGCCGGTAATTCTCGGGCAAGGTGGCGTGCAACGCTTCCGTCATGCGGCGCAGGCGCTGCATCAGGCTCAGCTGGTCGAGCCCGGCGAACGCCAGCTTGAGGAAGCGCTTGGCGTCGAATGCCGGGTAGATTGCAGCCACCTCCAGCGCCACGCTGCGGAAGCGTGCCTTGTCGAAGATATCTTTCAGGGCGGCGTTCTCGGTAGTTGTCATTCATGTCTTTCCTGCCGGATACGGGCATGTAAAACATGAAGCTTAACGGTTTCTGCTGCCAGTTTCCGTCAGGAGCGAAGACGGGCAGCCGGCAGGGCGCAGGGAGAATTGCCGTCTGTCATCACGTGGTCATCGAAACAATCGATAATCGAAGGTCTTTACACTCAAGCCCACATCGCCATGCACCTCAAAGACAGCCGTTCCGCCTCCCGTTCGATCCTGATCCTGACCCAGCTCGCGGCCGCCGCCGCGCTGACCGCCTGCGGCGGCGGCGACAGCGGCAACGGCAACCTTGGCGCCGCCAAGTTCCAGACCCTGGACGGCGCAATGCCGCTGGTGATCGGTCATCGCGGATTGCCGGGGCTGTATCCGGAAGAGACGCAGCCTTCCTATGAGGCTGCGGCCGATGTCGGCGCCGACTCGCTGGAAGAAGACCTGCACTTGACCAAGGACTGTGTGCTGGTGGCCCGCCACAATCCGTGGCTGAGCGATAACACCAACATTGCCACGGTAGCCCAGACCAACGCCACGGTGGCGGCGCGCAAGCGCACGGTGCCGGGCGTGCTGGTGAACGTCAGCTATTCGCTCGCCACCTATGGCGGCCCGGCGCAGTATCTGAGTGACCTGACCGATCCCAGCGATCCGAAATCGGTGCTGAAATCGCTGGTGGTGGACGGCGAGGACCATACCGGCGACTGGTCGATTACCGACTTCACCGTGGCCGAACTGAAACAATGGATAGGCGGCACCACCTACGACGCCCGCGACCAGCGGCCGACGGCGCTGAACGGCAAATATCCGATCCTGACGATGCAGGAAATCATCGACATCGCCAAGGCCAAGGGCGCCGCCAGCGGCCGCACGATCTCGATCTATCCGGAATCGAAGAATCCGTACTGGAACAACGCGCAAGCCATCGCCAACGGCTGCGGCAGCGGCAAGCATCCGTTCGAAGACGCGATCATCAAGCTCATCAAGGACAACAACCTGAACAGCAAGACGGCGCCGATCTATGTACAGAGCTTTGATCCTGCCAGCCTGAAGTACATGCGTTCGGCCGGCCTGAATACGAAAATGGTGCAGCTGGTCGACGGCAACGACGTCAACTACAAGACCGGCGAGATGATTTACCAGACCAACGATGTCTACAACTTCGTGGACGGCCGCCCATACAGCTGGACGCTGGCCGGCGACGGCCGCTATTTCGGCGCCATGCTGACCCCGGCAGGGCTGGCCGAAGTCAAGACCTATGCCGATGGCATCGGCCCATGGAAGCCGCAGGTGATGGCGCATACCATCGTGCCGTTCAAGGCGACCAATGCCGACGGCACCCCGTATACCGGCTCGCTGGCCGACGTCAACACGATCACGCCGACCAGCCTCATCGCCGATGCGCACAAGGCTGGCCTGTTCGTGCATTCCTATACTTTCCGCAACGAGCAGAAGTACCTGGCCGGCATCTACAAGGGTGATCCGAACGCGGAATTCCTGACTTACTTCCGGGCTGGCATCGACGGCGTGTTCACCGATTTCGCCAACACCGGGGTAGCTGCGCGCGCTTCCTTCATCCAGGAAAGCCGGCAGTAATCAGGCCCAGGCGACGGACAGCAGCATCACCGCCGCCACCTCCAGCAAATCGCCGACGCCATGCGCGATCATCGGCGCCAGCAGGCTGCGCGAGCGTTCCATCAGCCAGACGTAGGTCAGGCCGAAGAGGAAGGCGTAGAGCTGCTGGGCCACCGCCTGGTATAGCGGGTCGTTGAAGAAACTGCCGTAATGGGCGGCGCCGAACAGCAGGCCGACGATCACGCCCGACACCGGGATCTCGAACTGCGCCAGGCGCACCCGTCCGGGCACCAGCACTGTCAGCATGCCGACCAGCACGCCGCGGAAAATGATTTCTTCGTTGGGGCCGGCGGCGAACATCACCGCCAGCCAGCCGGGAATGCCGAGCGCGGTCATCTCGTAGCCGCCCTGCGGCGCGGTGCGGCTGATCAGCTGCGGCCAATAGTCCGCCACCAGCATCAGCAGCGCCATGCCGGCGCCGATCAGCACGGCCAGGCCGGCGTAGCTGCGCCGCGGCGGCCAGCGCAGGTACGGATCGGCCTGCGGCAGGCAGCGGCGCATGACCGCGACGGCCATCAATCCGACCGCAACCTGGAACAGCTCGGCCAGGCCGACAAAGGCCCAGACCTGGTGGTGGAACCAGCCAGGCTCATGCTTGAACAGCCAGCGTGCGGCTTCGCGCGCCGGCCAGAGCATAAGCTGCATCAGGATCGCGGCGAGCACGATCGGCCACAGGCGGAACTTGAATCCGGTAATTTGAAACAGCGGGCGGCGGGGCGCCAGGGCGGTGGTGTCGGTCATGGATTGACGATATCAGGGAGCGGCACAGGCTTGGGCAGGGATATGCGCGCAATCACGGTTCCTGTCGCAAGGATGCAACTGGGCGTTTGCTGGAAACTGGGCATGTTGAAAAAGGGGCGGGTGGTTATGCGTCGCATATTGCCGCATATCGTTACCTGAAGGCAAGATGACTCTGGTCCCGGCGGCCGGCAATTATGTATTGCAAAGCCAAAATTTAACCATTATGATTGCCTCAAGCGAATTGGTCCAACCAATGGACCTATAGACCGATTGCCATCAATCGGCAGGCAAGTTCCGCACAATAAACAATACGGAGACAGTGTTCATGAGGCTTCAAGGAAAACGCATCCTGGTGACGGCGGCAGGCCAGGGCATAGGACGCGCCAGCGCCCTGATGTTTGCGCGCGAGGGTGCGCAGGTGCTGGCGACCGACATCAACCAGGACGCGCTGGACCAGACCGCCGCGCTGGCTCGAGCCGCCGGCGCCGAGCTCGGCACCCGCCATCTCGACGTCACCGACGCCAAGGCCGTGGCCGCATTGGCGCAGGCAGGTTCGCCTTTCAACGTGCTGTTCAATTGCGCCGGTTTTGTCCACCACGGCAGCATCCTCGATTGCAGTGAACAGGATTGGCAGTTTTCCTGGGACCTCAACGTTTCGTCCATGTACCGCCTGATCCGCGCGCTGCTGCCGGGCATGCTGGCGCAGGGCGGCGGCTCCATCATCAACATGGCGTCGGCCGCGTCCAGCGTCAAAGGCGTGCCCAACCGCTTCGTCTACGGCGCCACCAAGGCAGCAGTAATCGGCCTGACCAAGGCGGTGGCGGCGGATTTTGTCGCCAAGGGCATCCGTTGCAACGCGATCTGTCCCGGCACCGTGGAATCGCCTTCCCTTGAGGCCAGGATCAAGGAACAGGCGCGCCAGCAAGGCGTGTCGATTGCTGAAATCGAAGCTGCGTTTGTCGCCCGCCAGCCGATGGGACGGGTGGGCAAGGCCGAGGAAATCGCCGCGCTGGCCCTGTACCTGGCTTCCGACGAATCTTCCTTCACCACCGGCGCCATCCATCTGATCGATGGCGGCTGGTCCAACTAATCAATCCCTGTTGCATGACATTACGATGAAAGCGAAACCATGAAGTTGTTGAGATACGGCCAGAAAGGCCAGGAAAAACCCGGCGTGCTGGATGCGCAGGGGCGCGTGCGCGACTTGTCTGGCGTGGTGGCGGATATCGCCGGCCGCTTCCTGACGCCGCGGGAGCTGGATAAATTGCGGGCGCTGGACCTGGACAGCCTGCCGCTGGTTGCCGGCACGCCGCAGCAGGATTTGCGGCTCGGACCTTGCGTCGGCGCCGTCGGCAAGTTCATCTGCATCGGCTTGAATTATTCCGACCACGCCGCCGAATCCGGCATGGACGTGCCGGCGGAGCCGGTGGTGTTCAATAAATGGACCAGCGCGATCTGCGGCCCGGACGACGACGTCGAAATCCCGCGCGGTTCCCTGAAGACCGACTGGG
Source organism: Collimonas sp. GW821-FHT07E08 (assembly GCF_059418905.1). Taxonomy (NCBI): domain Bacteria; kingdom Pseudomonadati; phylum Pseudomonadota; class Betaproteobacteria; order Burkholderiales; family Oxalobacteraceae; genus Collimonas; species Collimonas sp. GW821-FHT07E08. Next base: position 5,085 of record NZ_JBWKQR010000017.1, read on the forward strand.
AAGTGGAACTGGGCGTGGTGATCGGCCAGGGCGGCCGTTACATCACTGAAGCCGACGCCCTCAAGCACGTCGCCGGCTATTGCGTGATCAACGATGTCTCCGAGCGCCAATACCAGCTCGAACTGGGCGGCACCTGGGACAAGGGCAAGGGCTGCGACACCTTCGGCCCGCTCGGTCCGTGGCTGGTGACCGCCGATGAAGTGGCCGACCCGCACGCCCTCGGCCTGTGGCTGGAAGTGGACGGCCATCGCTACCAGAACGGCAATACCTCGACCATGGTGTTCCAGGTGCCGGCGCTGGTCAGCTACCTGAGCCGCTTCATGAGCCTGCAGCCAGGCGACGTGATTTCCACCGGCACGCCGCCCGGCGTCGGCCTCGGGCAAAAACCGCCGCTCTACCTGCGCGCCGGCCAGGTGATGCGGCTCGGCATCGACGGCCTGGGAGAGCAGCGCCAACGCACCATCTCACTTTGAACCAGAGAGAACCACGATGACGACAATTCGATCAATACGCGTACTGGACGTGCGGTTCCCGACCTCGCAAATGCTGGACGGCTCGGATGCGATGAACCCGGACCCCGATTATTCCGCCGCCTACGTCGTTCTGGAAACCGACCAGCCCGGGCTGGAAGGCCACGGCCTGACTTTCACCATCGGCCGCGGCAATGAAATTTGCTGTGCGGCGATCAAGGCCATGGAACACCTGGTGGTCGGCCTCAAGCTGGACTGGATCAGCGCTGACATGGGGCGCTTCTGGCGCCACATCACCTCCGACAGCCAGCTGCGCTGGATCGGCCCCGACAAGGGCGCCATCCACCTGGCTACCGGCGCCGTGGTCAATGCCGTCTGGGACTTGTGGGCCAAGGCTGAAGGCAAGCCGCTGTGGCAGCTGGTGACCGACATGTCGCCCGAGGAACTGGTGCGCGCCATCGATTTCCGCTACCTGACCGACTGCATCACGCCGGAGGAAGCGCTGGCCCTGCTGCGCGCGCAGGAACCGGGCAAGGCTGAACGCATCCGCTTGCTGCAGCAGGACGGCTATCCGTGCTACACCACTTCCGCCGGCTGGCTGGGTTATGAGGACGCCAAGCTGCGCCGGCTGTGCCAGGAAGCCATCGACAACGGCTTCAACCATATCAAGCTCAAGGTCGGGCGCGACCTGGAAGACGATATCCGCCGCGTCACCATCGCCCGCGAGGTGATCGGCCAGGACCGCCAGCTGATGATAGACGCCAACCAGGTATGGGAAGTCGACCAGGCTATCGACTGGGTCAACCAGCTGGCGTTTGCCCGGCCCTGGTTCATCGAAGAGCCGACCAGCCCGGACGACGTCGAAGGCCATCGCAAAATCCGCGAAGGCATAGGCGCGGTCAAGGTCGCCACCGGCGAAATGTGCCAGAACCGCATCATCTTCAAGCAGTTCATCATGCGCGGCGCGATCGACGTGGTGCAGATCGATTCCTGCCGCCTTGGCGGCGTCAATGAAATACTGGCGGTGCTGCTGATGGCGGCCAAATACAAGCTGCCGGTGTGCCCGCATGCGGGCGGCGTCGGCCTGTGCGAATATGTGCAGCACCTGTCGATGATCGACTATGTCTGCATTTCGGGCAGCAAGGCAGGGCGCGTCACCGAATATGTCGACCATCTGCACGAACACTTCGTCGATCCCTGCGTGATCCGCAATGCGTCCTACATGCCGCCGACGGCGCCGGGTTTTTCGATTACGATGAAGCCTGAATCGCTGCAGCAATACCAGTTCCGCGGCTAGCAAAGCGCATACTGTCAATAAAACAAATAAGAATGGAGGCGGCAAAGTGGATCTACATCTGGCTGGAAAGGTAGTGATCGTGACCGGCGGCGGCGCCGGGATAGGCGCTGCGATCTCGCTGCAGCTGGCGGCGGAAGGCGCGATTCCGGTAATCCTTGGCAAAAGCCAGCCGGCGCCCGAATTCAAGACTGCGTTGCTGGCTTTGCAAGACAAGGCCCGCATCATCCAGCTCGACCTGATGGATGAGGACAAGTGCCGGCAAGCCGTGGCCGAGACCGTCGAAGAATTCGGCCGGCTGGACGGCCTGGTAAACAACGCCGGCATCAACGACAACATCGGCCTCGACGCCGGGCGGGCCGCTTTTGTGCTCTCGCTTGAAAAGAACCTGATCCACTATTACACGATGGCGCACTTCTGCGTGCCGCACCTGAAAGCCAGCCGCGGCGCCATTGTCAATATCTCTTCAAAAACCGCCGTCACCGGCCAGGGCAACACCAGCGGCTATTGCGCCGCCAAGGGCGGCCAGCTGGCGCTGACGCGCGAATGGGCCGCCGCGCTGGCGAACGACGGGGTGCGGGTCAATGCCGTGATCCCGGCCGAAGTGATGACGCCGCTGTACCGCAACTGGATCGCCAGCTTCGACAATCCGGAGCAGAAACTGGCCGCGATCACCAGCAAGATACCGCTCGGAAAACGGCTCACTACGGCCGAGGAGATTGCAGACACCGCGGTATTCCTTTTGTCGCAGCGCGCCGCGCATACGACCGGGCAATGGGTATATGTGGACGGCGGCTACAGCCATCTCGACCGCGCCTTGACCTGAATGCATCATGAGGGCAGATATGCAGCAACCAGAAATTCCTACGCCTGACTGCCTTATTTCGCTGGAAAACGTGACCAAGCGTTTTCCCGGCGTGCTGGCGCTCGACAATTGCCGTTTCGACCTGATGCGCGGCGAGGTCCATGCGCTGATGGGGGAAAACGGCGCCGGCAAATCGACGCTGATGAAGGTGCTGGCGGGTGTGTATCCCAAGGACAGCGGCGAAATCCGCGTCGAGGGGCTGCCGGTCGAGATTCCTACGCCGCGCGCCGCGCAGGCGCTGGGCATCGGCATCATTCACCAGGAACTCAACCTGATGAACCACCTGAGCGCGGCGCAAAACATTTTCATCGGCCGCGAGCCGCGCGGACGCTACGGCCTGTTCCTTGACGAAGAGGCATTGAACCGGCAGACCAAGGCGATTTTTGAACGCATGCGGCTCGACCTCGATCCAGGCACGCTGGTGAGCGAACTGACGGTGGCCAAGCAGCAGATGGTGGAAATCGCCAAGGCGCTGTCCTTCGATTCGCGCGTGCTGATCATGGATGAGCCTACGGCGGCGCTCAACAATGCGGAAATCGAAGACCTGTTCCGCATCATCCGCCAGCTGCAGTCGCATGGCGTCGGCATCATCTACATCTCGCACAAGATGGACGAACTGCGGCAGATTTCCAACCGCGTCACCGTCATGCGCGACGGCAAATACATCGCCACCGTGCCCACCGCCACCACTTCCATGGAAACCATCATCGGCATGATGGTGGGACGCCAGCTTGACAACATTGGCCAGGCCATTCCCGACACCTCCGGCAACGACGTCGTGCTGGAAGTCAAGGGACTGCAGCGCGGCGCGTTCATCAAGGATGTGAGTTTCAGCCTGCGCAAAGGCGAAATCCTCGGTTTCGCCGGCCTGATGGGTGCCGGCCGCACCGAAGTCGCGCGCGCCATTTTCGGCGCCGACCGCCTCGACGCCGGGGAAATCCGGGTGCACGGCGCCACGGTGACCATCAAGTCGCCCCGGGATGCGGTGGCGCACGGCATAGGCTACCTGTCGGAAGACCGCAAGCATTTCGGCCTGGCGACCGGGCTGGACGTCAAGACCAACGTCGCCATGTCCAGCATGAACCGGTTCCTGACCCAGGGCTTGTTCCTGGACCAGGCCGCGATCCGCGACACCGCCCAGGATTTCGTGCGGCAGCTCAGCATCAAGACGCCGTCGGTGGACCAGCCGGTGCGGCTGCTGTCGGGCGGCAACCAGCAAAAGATCGTGATCGCCAAATGGCTGCTGCGCGATTGCGACATCCTGTTTTTCGACGAACCGACGCGCGGCATCGACATCGGCGCCAAGAGCGAAATCTACAAGCTGCTCACGACGCTGGCGGCGGCCGGAAAGGCGATTGTCATGATCTCGTCGGAACTGCCGGAAGTGCTGCGCATGAGCCACCGCATCCTGGTTATGTGCGAGGGCCGGGTGACCGGCGAACTGGCGGCCGGCGAAGCCTCGCAGGAAAAGATCATGCAGCTGGCTACCTTGCGCGAACCCGCGGCAGCCTGAATCCAGGTAACGCCTGCCGAATAACTTATATCGAATGAAGACCACCATGGCAAATACCCAGAACCCGCTGTCGCCGACAAAGCCGCCCTTGGCCGGGCAAGGGCCGCTCGCGGCGCTCAAGGCAAAGATATTCCATCCTTCGACGCGGCAGAAACTGCTGGCCTTCGCCAGCCTGCTGGCGCTGCTGGTGTTTTTCAGTTTTGCGTCGCCGAACTTCCTGGAAATCGATAACCTGGTGAGCATCCTGCAGTCGACTGCCGTCAACGGCGTGCTGGCGATTGCCTGCACCTTTGTCATCATCACTGCCGGCATCGACCTGTCGGTCGGCACCCTGATGACTTTTTGCGCGGTCATGGCCGGTGTTTTCCTTACCTATTGGGGCATGCCGCTCTACGTCGGCATTATCGCCGCGATCGTGTTCGGCGCCTTGTGCGGCTGGATTTCCGGCGTGCTGGTGGCCAAGCTGAAGATTCCACCCTTCATCGCCACGCTGGGCATGATGATGCTGCTCAAGGGCTTGTCGCTGGTGATCTCCGGCACCAAGCCGATCTACTTCAACGACACGGAGGGATTTTCGGCGATCTCGCAGGATTCCCTGATCGGGAGCCTGATTCCCGCCTTGCCGATCCCGAATGCGGTGCTGATCCTGTTCCTGGTGGCTATCGCCGCCGGCATCGTGCTCAACAAGACCATATTCGGCCGCTATACCTTTGCGCTGGGCAGCAATGAAGAAGCGCTGCGGCTGTCGGGCGTCAACGTCGATTTCTGGAAAGTCGCGGTGTATACCGTCGGCGGCGCCATCTGCGGCATCGCCGGGCTGCTGATTGCGTCGCGCCTGAACTCGGCGCAGCCGGCGCTGGGGCAGGGTTATGAGCTGGACGCGATTGCCGCGGTGGTGATCGGCGGCACCTCGCTTTCGGGCGGCACCGGCACCATCCTCGGCACCATCATCGGCGCTTTCATCATGAGCGTGCTGATCAACGGCTTGCGCATGATGTCGGTGGCGCAGGAATGGCAGACCGTGGTGACCGGCGTCATCATCATCCTGGCGGTCTACATGGATATCCTGCGCCGCCGGCGCCAGTGAAAGGAAGAGCAGGTTTTGCAGGCGATGTTACGGGTTGCTGCAGCGGGCCCACCGTTTTATAACCACAAGAGGAGACTTGAAATGATAAAGAGAAGAGCAGTGAACATTGCCGTTGGCCTGGCGCTTGCGCTGGGATTCAGCGCCGCGGCGGTAGCCGAGGATATCTATATTCCCCTGATCTCGAAAGGCTTCCAGCACCAGTTCTGGCAAGCGGTGAAGGCCGGTTCGGAGCAGGCGGCCAAGGACTACAATGTCAAGGTGTCGTTCGAAGGGCCGGAAACCGAAGCCATGGTCGACAAGCAGATCGACATGCTGTCGGCGGCGCTGGGCAAGAAGCCCAAGGCTATCGGCTTCGCCGCGCTGGACAGCAAGGCTGCCTTGCCGTTGCTGAAGAAGGCCCAGGCCGCGCATATCCCTATCGTTGCATTCGACTCGGGCGTGGACAGCGATATTCCGGTGACTACCGCGACCACCGACAACAAGGCGGCAGCGGCGCTGGCGGCCGACAAGATGGCTGAGCTGATCGGCAAGGAAGGCGAAGTTGCGGTAGTTGCGCATGACCAGACCAGCCGTACCGGCATCGACCGCCGCGACGGTTTTGTGGAACGCATGAAGGCTTATCCCAAGATCAAGATCGTCAGCATCCAGTATGGCGGCGGCGACCAGCTGAAATCGACCGAGATCACCAAGTCCATCCTGCAAGCCTATCCACGCCTCAAGGGCGCTTTCGGCACCAATGAAGGCTCGGCGATCGGCGTGCTGAACGGCGCCAAGGAAATGAAGCGCAAGCTGGTGATCGTCGGCTACGACTCCGGCAAACAGCAGAAAGATGCGATCAAGGACGGCAGCATGGCCGGCGCCATCACCCAGAACCCGGTCGGCATCGGCTACAAGACGGTAGAAGCCGCGGTCAAGGCGCTCAAGGGAGAAAAACTGCCCAAGGTGATCGATACCGGTTTCTACTGGTACGACAAGAGCAACATCAACGATCCGAAGATTGCTGCGGTGCTGTACGACTGACCTGGCTTGAGTCCGGCCCGATAGCGTGACAAGCCCTGTCGGGCCGGCACTCAGGCGTAGGGCGTAATAGCGAAGCGTATTACGCCGCATGGTTGATTGCTGTACCACGGTGCAGGCTCGGTATCATGCAGCATTCTTTTATAGCTATTCGTCACAATTCATTTGACTTCACTTTCGTCACCAGCACATCACATGCGGCGTAATACGCTTCGCTATTACGCCCTACGGGGGGCGGGTGCGTTTACACAGGGGTGTTTTACAGGCTCGTCATTTCAGCAGGTCCAGCCGCTGATGCCATTCAAATAAAGACTCACGCGGAAATTGCTTGAACTGCTTGTCCTTGCGGCCAGCCTTGACTTCCACCCATGGCGCCTTATAAGCCAGCAGCAGGTGGGTGTATTCAGGCGGCGTTGGCAGCGGCGTATCGATGGCGGATGCGAACGGATGGACCAGTTCCGGCCATTCCGGGCTGTAGAGCCATAGCGCGCTGCCGCAACGCCGGCAGAAATGGCGTTGCGCGGTGCTGGTATGGACGCGCGATTCGCCGTGCCGCTTGAGTTTTGCGTGATAGACGTTGACGTCGTCCCGGCCTTGCACTTTCAGGGTGCTGGCGTCGCCGCCGATGTTGACGGCATACCCGCCGCCGCCCTGGGTCTTGCGGCAAATCGAACAATAGCAGCGCTGGTAAGGGTAGGGCGTGTCGCTTTCCAGGCTGAAGCGGACTGCGCCGCAATGGCAGGATCCCTTGAGCTTCATGGTTCTCTCCTCGTTGTCGCTGCCGCCAGTATCGCCGATCCCGGCATCCAGGATGTGTTAAGCACCGAACATACAGGGCAGCTGTTGAAGCGCATCATGCTTCCTTCTTTCATCCCCCTCATCGCAGATCTCGCCGCCCGAGCGGCTGCTGGCGCCGGCCTCGCCGGCCGGACAGTAGCCTGGACTCGAGCGCGTGAACGTCGATGGCGGTATAGTTAAACGAACTTAAGTTAACCCGACTCAAGGCTGACGGATCAAGGAAATTGTCATGGCGCTGGACCGTACTTACATGATTGAAACAACGAATGCGTTGTTTACGCTAGTCATCACCGAAGCCGGCGATGGCGGCTCTTATAAGGCGACGTATGTCGGGACCCGGCAAAAAGTCGAGCTGCCCTGGGTGGATAATCCCGGGCTGGGGCAGAAAGACCTTGACGGCGAAGCGACAGACGTCGATTTTGACGCGCTCATCGCGACTTGCCACCGCCAGATCGCGGAACGCGGGGGCGAGATACTCGGCATCCAGGATATTTCCGTCATCGACGAACGCCCCCGCAGAGACTGGGGAGCCAGCCGTTGACAATCCGGCCGCCGTCCGAAAACAGTATTACCTTCCATCAGCAATGATTATTTGACAGCAGCCGGCGCCGGCAGGCGTGGCCCTGCCCGCAAAAAAACTTGCGGAATCGCTCCTGATGGAGAATTATTTAAGCTCCGATCCGTCTCACTCCCAATGACACTGTCAAGGCCTGGCGCAGCAGTACCGGGCCGGTCGGCGCACGCCGCCGTTTTGCGAGGGCAGTCCATTCATCGCCTGGATAGACAAGGAGATTTTCATGAGGCCAGTCAGTACCTACATCATTGAAACCGACAATGCGCTTTTCACGCTGGTGGTCACGGAAACGGATGAAGGCGGTCCATACAGCGCCTCGTATATCGGGACCAGCCCGAAATTTGAACAGACCGAGATCGACGATGACGATGGCGGCCCGGCACAGGAGGACCTGGAGGGTGAAATGGAGGACGCGGATTTCGATGCGCTGCTGGCAGCCTGTCACCGCGAGATCGTCGAGCGCGGCGGCGAGATCGTCAGCATCGAAGATATATCTGACGACGATGATGACGACCGCTAGCATTTCACGCGGGAACATCGAATTTGCGGCGAAGCGCGGCTTCCCCCTGGGGGGCGACTCAAACTTGTGCGCACACGTCATTCCCGCGAACGCGGGAATCCATTTTGCGATGCGTGCCAAGTCATTAACTTGGATTCCCGCGTTCGCGGGAATGACGGTTTTTAGAGGACGCACAAGTTTGGATCGCGGCTTCCGCCTGGCCGAAGGCGGCAATTCTTCAGGGTTGATATATACTGCAGTGTAACTGTATATCCATACAGTCAATCATCTTCAATTTTGCCTGGCGCTCTTCGCAATGCGCAGAGCTGCGGCGCCCGCAACATGATCAGAGTGCTGGAAAACCGTTTTTATTATCTCGACAATTTCCTTGCCGTGGTGGCATCGGTGCGCGCCCGCTATCGGCATCTGCTGGATGGCGAGGAGCAGGCTTTCGCCGATGGTTTCGAAGCATTGCCGCTGGCCTCGCGCGCACTGCTGGTGCGGATGGTGATGCGCAAGGGCGAGCTGTTTCGCCTGGGCCGGCTGCGTTACGACGAAATCGGCTGCCCGCGCAGCGCCGCAGTGCCCCTGGTCGCCGCCGGCTGGCTGGACGGAGAGCCGGCCATCGATATCGGACAACTGTGCGGCCTGCTGACGAAAACCGAGCTCGCGGAAGTATTCCCGTTGCTGCCGCGCAGTGCGCGCAAGGCAGGGCAGCTGGAAATCCTGCGCGGCGAACATGGCGACACGGTGCGCACGCTCGCCGGCTGGGGCATCGATGAGCAGCTGTTGCAGTTGCGCATCGCACCTTTGTGCGACCGGCTGCGGCTGATGTTCTTCGGCAACCTGCGCCAGGACTGGTCGGAGTTCGTGCTGTCGGAACTGGGGATTTTCAGGTACGAACAGGTCGATTTGTCGCTTGCGCAAGGTTTCAGCAGCAGGCAAGACATCGACGATTACCTGCACCTGCACGCCTGCCGCGAACGGTTCCGTAACGGCGAAGCGCCGGCAGCCGTACTGGCTGACGTTCCCGAGGTGCCTTATCCGAACGACTGGCTGGAACAGCGCCGCAGCAAGCTGCTGTTCCAGGTCGCCCAGCACTACGAACGCAGCGCAGAACTGCCGGCCGCGCTACGGCTTTATGCTGAATGTGCTTGGCCGGGGGCGCGCCTGCGTGCGATCCGGGTGCTGGAACGCTGCGGCCAGCCCGATGCGGCTTTCGCACTGGCGCAGCAGGCCGAGCGGCAGCCGGAAAGCGAAGCTGAAAAACAGCAGCTGCTGCGCGTCATGCCGCGTTTGCGGCGGCAGCTGGGCCACGGCAAGATGCCGCAGGCCGCTGCCGCGGCTATCGTCCGCCAGGATATGGCGTTGCCGCGGGCCGAGCCCGGCATCCCGGTCGAAACCGTGCTTGCCAGCCATCTGTCGCGCCCCGATGCGCCCGTCGTCTACGTCGAAAACACGCTGATCAATTCACTGTTCGGCCTGCTGTTCTGGGATGCCATCTTTGCACCGCTGCCGGGCGCGTTCTTCCATCCGTTCCAGAGCGGCCCCGCGGACCTGCACAGCGCCGATTTCCAGCAACGCCGTGCTGCGCTGTTCGAGGCCGGTTTCGCCCTGTTCGACAGCGGCGGCTATAAGCAGGCTATCAGGCGCAATTTCCACGCCAAGGCCGGCATCCAGTCGCCGTTCGTGTTCTGGGATGCCATCGACGAAGCGCTGCTGGCAATGGCGCTGGATTGCCTGCCGCCGTTGCACCTGCGGAAATGTTTCGAGCGCATCCTGCAGGACATCAAGACCAACCGTTCCGGCTTGCCGGACCTGATCCAGTTCTGGCCGGCGGAAAAACGCTGCCAGATGATCGAAGTCAAAGGGCCGGGCGACCGCCTGCAAGACAACCAGATCCGCTGGCTGCACTATTTTGCCGAACACGGCATCCCGGTCGCCGTCTGTTACGTGCAATGGGCCGGGGAGTGCGCGTGAACCAGGCCGCATACGTAATCGCCGTCCGCGCCCTGTGCGAGTTCACGGCCAAGCAGGGCGACCTTGACCTGCGCTTCACGCCGGCGCCGACCGCGCTGGAAGGCATCGCCGGCCACGCCGCGGTGGCGTCGCGCCGCGATGCCGCCTATGAAAAGGAAGTCAGCCTGAGCGGCCGCTACGGGCCGTTGCTGGTGCGCGGCCGCGCCGACGGCTACGATCCGGCCTTGAACCGGCTGGAAGAAATCAAGACCTTCCGCGGCAGCCTGGAGCGCATGCCGGACAACCACCGCCATCTGCACTGGGCGCAGCTGCGGATCTACGGCCACTTGCTGTGCCAGGCGCGCAACCTGCCCGAACTGCAGCTGGCGCTGGTGTACTACGACATCGGCAGGCAGAAGGAAACCCTGCTGACCGAACATGCGACCGCCGCCTGCCTGCAACGGTTTTTCGAAGAGCAGTGCGGCCGCTTCCTGGCCTGGGCCGGACAGGAGATGGCGCATCGCGCGGCACGCGACGCCCAGCTGGCCGCCTTGCGCTTTCCGCACGCCGATTTCCGTCCCGGCCAGCGGATCCTGGCGGAAGCGGTGTACAAGGGCGCCAGCAGCGGCCGTTGCCTGCTGGCCCAGGCGCCGACCGGCATCGGCAAGACGATCGGCAGCCTGTTCCCTTTGCTCAAGGCGACTCCTGGCCAGGCGCTGGACAAGATATTTTTTCTTTCTGCCAAGACCTCGGGGCGCGCGCTGGCGCTGGAAGCGACGGCGCGCATCAAGCAAAGCGCGGTCGGATTGCCGTTGCGCGTGCTGGAGCTGGTCGCGCGCGACAAGGCCTGCGAGCATCCCGACAAAGCCTGCCACGGCGATTCCTGTCCATTGGCGCAAGGGTTTTACGACCGCCTGCCGCAGGCGCGCAGCGCAGCCATCGAAAGCGGTGCGATGGACAAGGAGGGCTTGCGCCAGGTCGCCGCCGCGCATCGCGTCTGCCCCTATTACCTGAGCCAGGACCTGGTGCGCTGGTCGGACGTGATCGTCGGCGACTACAACTATTATTTCGACCTGAGCGCCATGCTGCATGGCCTGGCCAGCGCCAACCAGTGGCGGGTAGGCGTGCTGGTCGACGAAGCGCACAACATGATCGAACGGGCGCGCAAGATGTATTCCGCCGAAATGGAGCAAGCCGGTTTCAAAGCCGTGCGGCAAGCGGCGCCGCCGGCGCTCAAGCGCGCGCTGGACCGCGTCAATCGCCAATGGAATGCCCTGTACAAGGAGCAGGAAGCCGAATACCAGCGCTACGAAAACCTGCCGGACGCCTTCATCCAGGCGCTGCAACAGGCCGTGGCCGATATCACCGACTACATGGTCGATCATCCGGCTGCCCTCGACAGCGACCTGCAGCGCTTTTATTTCGACGCCATGCATTTCACCCGCATCGCCGAGCTGTTCGATAGCCACTCGCTGTTCGACATCACCCGGCGCGGCGCCCATGGCGCGACGCTGTGCCTGCGCAATATCGTGCCGGCAAGCTTCCTGGCGCCGCGCTTTGCCGCTGCGCATTCGACCACGCTGTTTTCCGCCACGCTCAGCCCCTGGCATTTTTACAGCAAGACGCTGGGCATGCCCGACAATACCGCCTGGCTCGACGTGCCGTCGCCGTTTACCGCCGACCAGCTGTCAGTGCGGCTGGTCACCGGGATTTCGACCCGTTTCCAGCATCGCGAGCGGTCGCTGGCGCCGATCGTGGACCTGGTCGCCAGGCAATACCGGGAGCAGCCCGGCAACTACCTGACGTTTTTCAGCAGCTACGACTACCTGGAGAAAGTCGCCGCCATGTTCGCCGCGCTTTATCCCGATATCCCTTTGTGGCAGCAGGCGCGCCGCATGGATGAGCGGGAAAGGGAGCAGTTCCTGGCACGGTTTACCGATGCCTCGCAAGGCGTCGGTTTTGCGGTGCTCGGCGGCGCATTTGCAGAAGGCATCGATCTGCCCGGCGCGCGCCTGATCGGCGCCTTCATCGCTACCCTGGGGCTGCCGCAGGTCAATCCGGTCAATGAACAGATCATGCAGCAGATGGAACGCACTTTCGGCCAAGGCTACGACTGCACCTACCTGTATCCCGGGCTGCAGAAAGTGGTGCAGGCCGCGGGCCGGGTGATCCGCACCCAGCAGGACCGCGGCGTGGTGTACCTGATCGACGACCGTTTTGCGCGGCAGGAAGTCAGGCAGCTGCTGCCTGCATGGTGGCAGCTCGGCAGCTGAGCTGTTGACCTGGTGCACGCATCAGGCAAACAGCAGGCGGTCAGTGTAATGAAAGTCGTTGGGATCGAAATAGGGGCGGGCCCAGCCATCGCTGGTGGACAAGAACCAGCCGACAGCAAGCGCGGCCTGCTGTTTCGAGGCCGGCACCGGTTCATTGGCCGTCGGCGGCGCGACGGCCGCCATCCGGTTCAGGAACTGGAAATGATCGACCAGTCCCACCGCTTCGATGGCGAACACCGTTGCGACGTCGCCGTCATGGATCGCCAGCAGGTTGTCGCCGTTGGCCTGTTCCCCGCCTAGGGCAAGGTTGGACGAGCCGCAGAACACAACCGGGCTGTCGCCGCTGAAACCGCATACGACGAATTTATGATGGATCTGGTGGCCGATGCCGCTGATCGAGCGTACCTGGTCAAACGGCGGCGGCAGTATCGATTTGCCCGGTTTGCCGGTCACCAGCACGCCGGTTTTCTTGCCCGGCGCATACAGGGAAATACCGGTGTTGCTATCCGAAATTCCATAGCTGAAGACATTGCTGTCGGCGTGCAAATCCTTCAGCGCGGCATAGACCGGGCTGGTGCCGTTGTCGATCTCCATGACGGCAAACAATACGCTGCCGTTCTTGGCGGGCTTGGTTTGTTCCTGCTGGATGCGGGCGGCGATGTCGCCAAGGTTCTTGGCAACGAAATCCGCCGCATGCGGCGCAAACGTAATATCGGCGCGCGGCGAAATGCCTTCGGGAATCGAGAACGTTGCGGAGGAGAACGGCGATTGCAGGTAGGGGCCGAGCTTGACGCCGCCTTGCCATACGGTCTCGAACAATTGCCCGTATTCGGTTGCGACGCTGGGATCGTCGAACACCATCACATGGTTGGAGTTGACGTACAGGCCGGTGACGGAAAAATTGGTCGACCCGGTCAGCACCTTCAGCGCACTGTCCTTGTTGAAGGAAACGAATACCTTGTCATGCGCATAACGCTTGAAATGGCCGCGCAGGATGGCGGCGGGGCTGGCGGCCACGGCCAGGAACTGCGCCTCGAACTCATCCTCTGGCATTGGTTTGGCGGCGGAATGATGCAGGGCTGCGTTGTCGAGGATGATGCGGACCCGGCCCTGCTTGCCCAGTTCCAGCAGGATCTTGCACAGGTCGGGTTCGTTCAGGTCATAGGCAAACACATCGAGGTACTGTGCCGGATCTTGCAGCATTTCATTCAGGAATTCAAAAATCCGCTCCCTTGCAGTCAACCCCAGCCAGGCGTATTCGTCGGCAAAGGTGTACTGCTCGCCGGCGGCATTGGCGCCCGATACCTGCGTGGTATCGAACAGCAGTTCCTTGGTGTTGGGCCGGATCAGCGCGTTGACGCCGAAATGATGGGCAAACGCCTGGGACTGCGTGTAGCCGCGGGTAAAGCCGAGCTTGAACTTGTCTTTTGCAAACGGCCCGACATACACGCTGACCGATACGCCCAGTGTCTCGTCAAGGGCGGTCATCGACTGCTTGCCGTCAAAATAACGGGGGATCACCGTATAAGTGTATTCGCCGAAAAACGGTGTGAGTCCCTGATGGACCGAGCCAGGCACGTGCAGCCAGCGGAACTTGTGTATCGGCGCATTCACCGTTGAGTTCGGCGGCTCGGCCGGATCCTGGGCATGCGCCGCCGGGGTTTCAAACTGCAGCGTGTTGTACAGATAGTAGGACGGCAGGCCCTTGGGCTGGCAGCGGATCGTGAAACCCGCCAGGTTGGCGGCGCCGTCGGGCTGGAGCAGGCTGAACGCCAGCAGGGTCTTGCAGTCGCCGACATGGGCGGTCACCGACAGCAACTGGGATTGATCTTTGACAGACGCCATGGCGATCCTCCGAATTCAGTTAGACATGTTCCGGTTCTCGAAGCATGAACGAAGAAATTTCGCCTGGCACACGGATTCAGTGCAGGACGTCCAACCCGATTCAGGAGGAGTTGCAAAATACTAACGAAGAAATATGACTGGATGATGACCGCCTTGCGCCGGCCCAGAACGCGTACTGCGTGCCGGCAAGGCGCTACCAGTCGGCCAGGCCGCCGGCGAGGTTCTGTTCCGCCTTCAATGCGCAGATGCGGTAATCCTGCTCGTCCAGCACGGAAAAACCGCTGATGCGCATGGCGCGGCGAGCGTGTTCAAGCCCAGGAGCCTCGATGCTGGCGGCCAGGGCTTGGCGCAGGGCGGCCAGGGTGGCAGGCGGTGTGGTAGATGCGGTGATGAGCGGCAGGCCCGGCATCGGCGTGGTGAACCCGATGGCGGCGAGCCGGGAAAAAACCTCCGCTTCCTGGCGGCTCAAAAAATAGGCGCTGACACAATCGAGCGCGGCAATATCGGCCTTGCCGCCGGCGACCAGCCGCGCCGACTGCCGGTGAGCGCCGCTGAACAGCACTTCCGAGAAAAACCTGCCGTCGCCGGCAAACCCTGCAACCGCGCTGCGCAGCGCGTGATAGCCGGATTGCGAATGGCGCTCGTTGCAGGCGGCAACCGCGCCGTGGAAAGCCGGCAAGGGCTTGGCAGCATCCTCTTTGCGCACCCACAAGCTGCTGCTGTAGTTGGCCTGTTCGCAGCCGGGCAGGTCGAAATGCAAGGCGCCGACCACCTGCACCTTGCCATGCAGCTGCGTGGATACCGGATAACCGCAAGCCTGGCTCAGCAGCAGGCCGGGCTCTTGCCAGTGCTGCAGCAAATCCTGCGGCTGCTCAAGCTGGTGCGGCACATCGGCCATGCCTTCGCGCAGCATGCAATCGCGCAGCCCGCGCCAGAACTGGTCCAGGCTGGCGGCCGGAAACGGGTACATCGGCAATGCACATCTCATGCACTGCCTCCGCCGCGCAATGCAGGGTCTGCCTGCGGCGTCCAGCGCTGTCCCAACAGGTCGAACAGCTGGTCGGCGACGATGGCCAGCAAGGCCACCAGCAGCGCGCCCTGGATCACATAGGCGGTGTTGAAGCCGCTCAGGCCGACGATGATCGGCAGCCCCAGCGTCTTGGCGCCGACGGTGGAGGCGATCGCCGCCGTGCCGATATTGATCACCACCGAGGTGCGCACGCCCGCCAGTATCACCGGCGCCGCCAGCGGCAGCTCCACCCGGTACAGGATCTGCCAGCGGTTCATGCCGATGCCGCGCGCAATTTCCAGGATCGCCGGCGAGATCGAAGACAATCCGGTCATCGCGCCTTGCGCTACCGGCAGCACGCCGTACATGACCAGCGCAATCAGGGCCGGCGTTTCGCCGAAACCGATCAGCGGCACCGCCACCGCCAGCACCGCCACCGGGGGAAACGACTGGCTGATCGCCAGCACCGTTTCCAGCGAAGAGCGGAACGGCCGTCCCGCCGGCCGGGTGACCAGCAGGCCGGCCGCCACGCCGCCCAGCACCGCGATGGCGCCCGACAGCAGCACAATGCGCAGGTGCGCCAGCACCAGCGTGGTGAATGCGTCTTGCAGGTACATGGGGCGCGCCAGCTGCGGGAAGGCGCTGGCGAACAGCGGCGCCGTCAACGGCATGCCAAAGGTGAATCCCAGCAGCAAAAGGCTGCTGGCGGCGAGCCAGCGGTAGCGGTAGAGCCGGTTCATCGCGCCGCCTCCAGCAAATCGGAGAAATGCAGCACGCCGGCAGCCTGGCCGCGCTCGTCGACCACCGGCAGGCTATGCGCCTTGCGGGTGATGAAAGCGGACAGGGCTTCGCGCAGGGTGCTGCTGCTGGAGATCGGCTCGCCCGGTATCGCTGCTTCGTTGCGCACCCGGCCGGCGATCTTGTCCAGCCCGAGCAGGCGGATGCCGACGTCGCTCTGGCCGACAAACCCGCGCACGAATTCATTCTCCGGCGACAGCAGGAATTCGCGCGGCGTGCCTTGTTGCACGATGCGCCCGTGGTCCATCAGTACGATGCGTTCGCCCAGCGCCAGGGCTTCGTCGATGTCATGCGTCACCAGCACGATGGTCTTGCCGGACAGCTTGTGGATATTGGCCAGTTCCTGCTGCAGGCTGGCGCGGGTGACCGGATCCAGCGCACCGAAAGGTTCGTCCATCAGCAGCACGTCGGGATCGGCCGCCAGCGCGCGTGCGACGCCGACCCGTTGCTGCTGGCCGCCGGACAGCTGGTCGGGATAACGGTGGCGGAATTTTTCAGGGGGCAGGTGCAACAGCGCCAGCAGTTCGCTGACGCGCTCATGGATCCTGGCTTTTGGCCATTTCAGCAGGACCGGGACGGCGCTGATGTTCTGCTCCACCGTCCAGTGCGGAAACAGGCCGACTGACTGGATCGCATAGCCGATGCGGCGCCGCAATTGCTCCGGCGAGTGCTCCACGATCGGCTTGCCGTTGAGCCTGATGCTGCCGCTATCCGGTTCCAGCAAGCGGTTCAGCAGCTTCAGCATGGTCGACTTGCCGGAGCCGGAAGTGCCGATCAGGACCACGAACTCGCCGTCCTTGATCGTCAGGGACAGCTCGCTGACCGCTTGCCAGCCGCTGAACGATTTGCTGACTTCGCTGATTTCAATCATGGTTTTGCCTCCGCAAGAGAACGATCGCTACCTTGAACAGCGTATCGGCGCCGATGGCCAGCAGGATCACCGGGATCACGCCCAGCAGCACCAGGTCCAGCGCGCTGCTCGACATGCCCTGGAACATGAGGACGCCGAAGCCGCCGGCGCCGATCAAGGCTGCCACTACGGCCAGCCCGACCGCCTGCACGGTGGTGACGCGGACGCTGGCCAGGAACACCGGCAGCGCCAGCGGCAGCTCGACGTGGAAGAATATCTGCCAGGACGACATGCCGATGCCGCTGGCTGCTTCGCGGACGTCGGCCGGGACCTGCTCCAGACCGGCCAGGGTGCCGTTGGCCATCGGCAGCAGCGAATACAGGCTCAGCGCCAGCAACGCCGGCGGCAGGCCGACGCCGCCGATCCCGGATTGCGGCAACAGGCTGCCCAGCAGCGCCAGCGGACCGATCAGCAAGCCGAACAGGGCAATCGAGGGAATCGTCTGGATCACGTTCAGCACCGGAAACAGCAGCTTGCGCGCCCGCCGGCTGCGGAAAGACAGCGCGCCCAGCAACGCGCCGACGACCACCGCGGGCAATACCGAAAACACGACCAGCTGCAGATGGCGCAGCAGCGCCAGGTTAAAGGCATCCTGGTGATTCTGGTATTCCTTCAGCAGCGACAGGCTATCCAGGTATCCCGAAACGATCAGCGCCACGATCGGCGCCAGCGCCGCGAGTATCACCGCGACCCGCGCCGGCAAAGCCAGGGCGAGGCCGCGCAGCGCCTCCGCCAGCTGCAGCCAGGCGGTCAGCAGCAACAGCCAGAACGCGCCGCCGAACGAGATGCGCGCCAGCGAATCGGCGTCGCCGCTGCGCAACTGGGCTTCATGTCCGGCCAAGGCCAGCAGGCCGCCGCTCAACCCTGCCGCCGCGAGCAGCAGGACAATGCTGCTGAAGCGGGACGGCCGCAGCCAGGGCGCCGCCAGCAGCGGCAGGGCCGGCAGCGCCAGCAGCCAGTAACGCGCGGCCAGCTGGCTCAGCAGGATGCCTTGGCCGCTGAGCAGCCGGTTGGGGGCATAGGTCAGCAGGGGCAGGTTGGTAGCGGCGACGATCGCGACGATCACCAGCAGCAAATGCACCGGATTGTGCAGCTTGCGGGCCGCCAGCGCGGCGCTGCCCACGCGCCATGGCTGGTCGGCCAGACGCGCCATGGTCATTTGATGAAGCCTTTGCTGCGCAGGTAATCGCCGGCGACCTTGCGGCCGTCGCGCCCTTCGATGGCGATGCCGGCGTTGAGTTTTTGCAGCGTCGGGCTATCCAGCGACAGGAACACCGGCTTCAGCAGGTCGGCAATCCTGGGGTACTTCGCCAGCGTTTCGCTGCGGACCACTGCTGTCGGCGCGTAGACCGGCTGCACCGACTTGATATCCTCCAGCGCCACCAGTCCCAGCGCCGCCAGCGCGCCGTCGGTGCCGTACACCATCGCCGCGTTGACGCCGGAAGTCTGCTCGGCGGCGGCCTTGATGGTCGCTGCCGTATCGCCGCCGGCCAGGGTCAGCAGCTGGTCCTGTTTCAATTTGAATCCGTAGGTGTTTTCAAAGGCGGGCAAGGCATCCGGGCGCTCGATGAATTCAGCCGACGCCGCCAGCTTGAAATGCCCGCCCTGGCCGATCCAGCGGCCCAGGTCGGCCAGGGTCTTGAGCTTGTTGGCCTGCGCCACCTCCTTGCGCACCGCGATCAGCCAGGTATTGTTGGCGGGAGACGGCGTCAGCCAGGCCAGCTTGTTTTTATCGAGATCGAGTTTCTTCACCAGCTGGTAGCCGCTCTCGGCGTTTTTCCAGGCCGGGTTCTTTTCATCGGAAAAGAAGAACGCACCGTTGCCGGTGTATTCGGGATAGATGTCGACGTCGCCCGAGATCAGGGCGCCGCGCACCACCTTGGTGGTTCCCAGCTGCAGGCGGTTGACCGTCTTGATGCCGTTGGCCTCCAGCACCAGCTGGATCAGGTTGCCCAGCAGCGCGCCTTCGGTATCGATCTTGGAGCCGACCCGGACCGGTTCGGCAGCCTGGGCAAAAGGAGAAAAGAGGGCGGCGGCCAAAGAAGTGGCCAAGGCGGCGGCCAGCAGGCGAGTGTACAGACTCATGTCGACTCCGTTAGAAGATAGCGATGCCGGTTCAGGCAAATGGATGGATATCGGCAATCACCGGGGTGCTGCGATGGCGCCACAGCAGCGGCAGGTAGCCGTGCTCGACAAAACCGTCGCTGCGTTCCTGGTAGGCCTCGCGCTGGACCAGATAGGCTTGTCGTAGATGGAACCATGGCAGTCCGGGATGCAAGTGATGTACAAGATGGTAATTCAAATTCAGGAACAGCAGGCGCCAGGGCCATGCAGCCTCGTTGATCACCGAGCGTCCGTGCGCGGCTTCGACCGCCCGGTGTTCATAGAAAGAACGCACCATGGTCAGGCTCAGCGCGGGATAAGCGACGGCAAACAGGTAGAACCAGGGGGATATGCCGGCGCGATGCAGGAACAGCAGCAGCATGGCCAGCAGCGCCAGGTGCCAGGCCCAGGTAACCATGGTTTTGCGGTCGCGCTGCCGCCATGCGGCATGGACCGTCTGCGACCATGCCAGCGCCGGCCCGGCCAGCAGGCGGCCGCCGGACGTATTGCGGAAGCGGCGCAAGGACCGTCCCGGCCGGCCGCCGCTCGCGCGCGCTGCATAGTAGGTTTCCGGGTCGGCGCCCGGCAGCGTCAGGTTCTTTTCATCGCGGTGATGGGCAAGATGGCTGTCGCGGTACAGCGCGTACGGATACCACACCGCCAGCGGCAGCTGGCCGAACAGGGCGTTGAAGCGGGCGTGGCGGGTCGGATGGCCGTGTATCAGCTCGTGCTGCAGCGACATGTACCAGGCGCTCAGTCCGATCAGCAAGGGCGTGCCGAGCCATGGGCCCAGTCCGCGCCAATGCAGCACGGTCGCCAGCCAGCCGCCGTAGATCACGGCAATCAGTCCCCAGGTAGGCAATTCCAGGCGGCCCCGCCATGCCGTGGACGGCGGCGTCTTTTCGTCGTTCTGGGCAACGGTGGCGGCCGGCGGCGCGGCCTGGTCAAGGTAATGGAATGCAGGGTCGTAAGGTAAAAAGTACATGCGCGGCTCTCTTTCCATTAGCCGCGAATATATAGTAGGCATATGCCAAGAAAGAACGAATCATTTTGAACAACTATATACGGAATAAATATATGCTTTAGGCGCCGGGGTTCGACGCCTTGCCGGTTTGCTGGTCAGCCAAAACCTCCTGCGCAGCACGGAAAGCATCCACCGCCAGCGGCACGCCGCAGTACACGGTGGCGTGCAGCAGCACTTCCTGTATTTCTTCCATGGTCGCGCCGTTGTTGCGGGCGCCGCGCACGTGGCCTTTCAGTTCCTGGGTGCGGCCCAGGGCCGTCAGCATCGCCAGCGTCAGCAGGCTGCGGGTTTTCAGGTCGAGGCCGTCGCGGCGCCAGACCGTGCCCCAGGCGTTGCGGGTGATGTATTCCTGCAGCGGACGCGTGAAATCGTCGGCGCCGGCGAAAGCCTTGGCCACGAATTCCTCTCCCATTACCTGCCTGCGTATTTCCAGGCCATCTTCGAATTGCTTGTCCATGTCGTTTTCCTTTATCCAGGGGAATTGGTCTTGCCTGCTTCGAGCGAGCTTACATCATGCCGACAGCACGTCCGCGAGATGGTCGTAAACCAGGCGCACCCGCGCCGGCACCGGTCCGCGTTGCGGCCGGTAAATGTACAGGTCCCATGGTTCGGGAGCAAACTCCTGCAGCACCGGCAGCAGCTTGCCCGCGGCAATCTGCTGGTCTGCCATGAAGCTTGGGAGCTGTCCGCAAGCAAGACCGGCCTGTACCAGACCAAGCTCCGCTTCGCCGTCGTCGCAAACGAAACGGTGGCCAGTCGGCAGCAGCAACTGGTCGCCGATGAACGACCATGGCCAGAGGCGTCCGGTGTCGCGGTCGAACAGGGCGCTGGTCGGAAAATCGTTCAACTGCTCGATGCTCTTGGGGATGCCGTACTTGCGTATGAATCCAGGCGTTGCGGCGATACGGAAATGGACTTTGGCGGCCAGCCGCGCCACGAAACGATTGTCCCGCAAAAAGCCGATACGTACGCCGATATCGATTTTCTCATTCACCACATCGGCCAGCTGATCGTTGAAACGCAGGTCGAAGCTGATGTGCGGATTGGCCTTGGCGACATGCGTCAGGGCCGGCACTACCAGCCGCCTGCCCAGCGCGCTCGGCGCTGTTATCCGCACCAGCCCGCTCAGCTCGGCGTCAGCCTTGCCGGTATCGCGTTCGAACAAGCCGTCGAGCTGCCGCACCGTGTCCCGGCCGCGCGCTGCCAGCGTTTCTCCAAAGGCAGTGATCTGTACCCGCCGCGTATTCCGGTGAAACAGCATTTCTCCTTGCAGCTGCTCAAGTTCCTGCACGGCGCGGGTGACTGCCTGCGGCGAGATGCCGAGCTTGACCGCGGCCGCCTTGAAACTGCCGGTTTCAGCGGCTGTACAGAAAATCCGCATCATTTCGAGTCGATTCAGCATCGGATAATTATTCCTTGTATTGGAATTATAAAATCAAATCATTTCCATTGTTTGGCATTAATAATCATCCCATACTTCTTTCATCGCAGGGGGAATGCCACCTGCTTCAACCAGAAAAGGAAGATGGACATGAACACCAATATCGAAGGTAAAGTAGTTGTTATCACCGGCGCCAGCAGCGGTTTGGGCGAGGCAACCGCTCGACATCTGGCAGCGCAGGGAGCGTCGGTGGTGCTGGGCGCGCGCCGCATCGACAAGCTGGCCGGTATCGCCAATGAGATCCGCGCCGCCGGCGGCAAGGTGGAAGTGGCTGCAACCGACGTCACCGATGCGGCCCAGGTCAAGGCCTTGCTCGATGTCGCGGTCAGCAGTTTCGGCCGGGTCGACGTGCTGGTCAACAATGCGGGCCTGATGGCGATTGCACCGATGAGCGAAACCAAGGTCGAAGAGTGGAGCCGGATGATCGACATCAACATCAAAGGCGTGCTGTATGGCATTGCCGCCGCGCTGCCGTTGTTCCAGCGGCAGGGCAGCGGACATTTCATCAATATCGCGTCGGTGGCCGGCATCAAGGTGTTCAGCCCGGGCGGCACGGTGTATAGCGGCACCAAGTTCGCGGTGCGCGCCATCTCCGAAGGCTTGCGCCATGAAGTGGGTGGAACAATCCGTACCACTACTATCCTGCCAGGCGCCGTCGACAGTGAACTGAAGCTGGGTAGCTCGCACGAAGAAAGCGCGAAATTCGTCAAGGACTTTTACCAGATCGCAATTCCGGCGGATTCGGTGGCGCGCGCAATCGCCTATGCGATCGAGCAGCCGGCGGGTGTCGACATCAATGAAGTCGTATTGCGGCCGACGGTCCAGGATTTCTAAAGGCCGCAGCCGGCTTGCCCGGCCGGGTGTTCAGGGCCGGGTGAGCCTGACGATCACATCCTTGTGCTGCGGGAACAGCTTGAGCAGTTCTTCCCGCGTCGGCGTCACCATGTCCTCCATCTCCCATCCGGGCGCGACCGCCTCGCTGACCAGGCCGTACTGGCCCTTGGTCAGCTCCGCCGCTTTCCAGGTCCCGCCCTTGACGGCCAGCTGCAATTGCTGGCCATGCCGGATATCCGGCCCGACCACCACCGCCTGGTACCTGCCGTCAGGGTAGATCAGGTGGTAGGTGATGGGCGCACCCATGTGGTAATACTCGATGCCGTCCGAGCTTTTGGTATGGAAATGGTCTATCGGCGTGTCGTCGGTCAGCATATAGTAGATCGTCGTCAGCGTGCTGCGCGGACCGCGCGCGGTGCTGATCTTGTCGCGCTGGTCGGCCTTGAAGGTTTGCCGGAAATAGCCGCCTTCGAAATGATGCTCCAGCTGCAGCAGCTTGATGACCTCGTCCTTGTCCGGGATGGCCGGATTGTCTGCCCGGCAGGCGCCGGCCAGCAGCAGGCCGCCGAAGAAGATAGCGAAAAATTTCATGGACCACCTTTTTTGAAAGGGATGTTGCGGAATCGGGCGCGGCATCAACCGTGCGAAAATAGGCAAGCTTCATCAACGGCTTGGCAAAACAACTGAGCAAGAACCGGGCCAAACATTCATCCTCAAGGGAAACATGATGTCTATCGACTGGAGCGCGTTCACGCCATGGGCGGCCTTGCTTGGCGGTTTGCTGATCGGCCTGGCCGCAGCGATGTTCGTATTGCTGAACGGCCGCATTGCTGGCATCAGCGGCATCCTGGGCGGACTGTTGCGGCCGGCGCGCGGAGATATCGGCTGGCGCACTGCCTTCTTGCTAGGCCTGATCGGTTCGCCGCTGGCGTACGGCTTGTTTGTCGCATTGCCGGCGGTGCGGATTGACGCCGGCTACGGCGCCTTGACGCTAGCGGGGCTGCTGGTCGGCGTCGGCACCCGTTACGGCTCCGGTTGCACCAGCGGCCACGGGGTCTGCGGCCTGTCGCGCCTGTCGCCGCGTTCGCTGGCGGCCACCGTCGTCTTCATGGGGTGCGGGTTCGTCACCGTATATGCGATACGCCACCTGTTTGCCGCTTAAGGAAAAAACCATGCTTATCATCACATCGCTGCTTGCCGGCCTGGTGTTCGGACTGGGGCTGATCGTTTCCGGCATGGCGAATCCGGCCAAGGTGCTTGGCTTCCTCGATCTCGGCGGCGCGTGGGACCCGTCGCTGGCGTTTGTGATGGCCGGCGCCATCGCGCTGGGGCTGGTGGCGTTCTCTTTTGCAAAAAAACGCAGCACGTCCTTGATCGGCGCCGAGATGAGGCTGCCGGCCGCGCGCCACATAGACCGCCGCCTCGTGATCGGCAGCGCCTTGTTTGGGGTGGGGTGGGGGATTGCGGGCTTTTGCCCGGGACCCGTCCTGGTGGACCTTGGCATGGGCGAGACGAAAGCGCTGGTGTTTGTTGCGGCGATGCTGGCTGGCATGGCCGTATTCGAGATTGCCGAAAGGCGCTTGCGCGCGGCCAGATAAGCGCATTGCATACGGCACGGCCCCGACTGCTGTCCTGCCGTCGTTTAAATTTCCTAAAGCAATTCACCATGCGTTGACTGGAACGCGCGCACCTGTGCGTTCGAAAGCCGGCGCGCAGGCTGGTTCTCGCCAGCGTCATTATCCGGTAACAAAGTGCAGTTACCATCCGGAAAGATTTTTAACGCGTCTTACCAGGAACGATGGATCCATCGTTCATTCGCGCAAACTTAAATTCCACTCAGGGTAACGACATGGTGCTGAAATTCAGCGTGTCCTGCGCAGGCAACGCACGGCCGGCCGATCCATCCGCTTTGCGTGCCGTGGCGCCGGGACCGGGACCGCTGCCATGAAACACGACATGACCAGGCGCTTTCATTCCGGCCGCCGCCGCCGCTTGCCGCGGCGCGCCAGCCACGCATACAGCCGCGGCGCGGTGCTGCCGATCGGGATCTTTTTCCTGGCGGTGCTGTGCGTCGGCATATTTTCCGTCTACAACCTGTCGCAGGTGACGAGCGACAAGCGGCGCCTGGTCAACGCCGCGGATGCGATTGCCTACAGCACCGCCAATATCGCGGCGGAGGGCCTCAACTATACGGCCTACACCAACCGCGCCATGATCGCGAACTACCAGGCGGTGGGCCAGATGACGGCGATGTGGTCGAACATGACCATGTCGGACCAGTACTGGAAAAACAATACCAAGGTGATGAAGGCCACCGCTGCGCTGACCAAATTCATTCCCTATATCGGCGCCGGCATGTCGAGCATCCTTAACGCCGTCTCTACGTTCGGCAAGTACTGGGAAAAAATCGTCGACGGCGTGCGCGTCACCAGCCAGGTGCTGGCCAATGCCGGCACCGCCACCACCTCGCTCACCAACTACGCGATTTTCGCTTCGCAGCAGGTGCACCTGGCCACTACCACCTCGGCCATGATCGCGATGCAAAAGGAACTGCTGACGGCCAACGCACCGCGCGCCGAGTTTGTGCCGCAGACCATCATGTACCAGGTCGCCAAGAGCGTGGTGGACTTCGGCAGCATGATCAAGCTGCACCAGCCGCCGCGCAAGTTCATGGGCAGCACCGAGATGAAGACCAAGCTGCCGGACAGCACCGGCACGGCCGAATTCAACCTGGTGCACCGGGTGATGATGCAGGACATGATCAAGCTGACCAGCGCCATGGGCGGCCGCCGCCTGTTTCCCAACGCGGTCGGCCTGTGGGCGGTGGACGGCTGCAACCTGAGCGGCATCAACGGCATCCTGACCGGCCTCTCGGCCAACGGCCTGGAACAGATCGTGCCGGCGCTGCAAGGCAACGTTGCGGCGGACGTCATCGGCCCGGTGATCGAAGCGTTCATGAACACGGTGGGCCTCATCGTCAGCCCGATCATGTGCCTCTACGAGCGCACCGGCGGCACCCGCATGATCCAGATGCAGGACGGCACCTATGCCTGGAGCAATATCGACATCATGGAGATCAATCCGCACCTGTTCAATATCCACATCCCGATGGCCGGCGCGGTGACGATGTCCAAGGTCGGCCGCCAGGGCCTGGACAAGAACCAGGAAGTGCCTGAAGACCTGGCCAAGTTCGTGGAGGTGGTGAAAGACACTTCCTCCTGGAAGAAATCGTTCTGGGGCGAGGCTACCGGCATCGACGACTGCCTGTATTTCACGCTGCCTAGCGGCGAGCTCTATGCGCCGCGGATAAGCGGCGCCTGCGGCTCGCTGTCCGCCGGCGCGGCCAAGAAATACTACGAGCGCGGCGTCATGAATATCGCCGGATCCTCCGGCGAGCGCGCAATGAAGGGCCAGCCGCAGATCGCCACCGCCAGCCAGACGCTCAACAACGCCGCCATGGCGACCCTGGAGCCGGTGATCAATGCGGCCGGCGCCGGCGTCAATTCCTCCAATTCATCCCAATCCGCGGTAAACCTCCCGGACGCCAACGCCGGCAACCTGAGCGGCGTGCTGGGCGGCGCGCCGGCCGGCACGCCGGCTTCCGGCGCCGCGCTGAATGCGCCTAATCCCGGCAGCGCCGACGCCGAAGTGGCAGTGGCGACGGCGATGGCGCAGCAGGCGGTGAATTTCCAGCAGCTGTCGAGCCTGGGCGGCAATGTCGCCACTTCCATTTCGAACATGCTGGGCAGCGGTTTTTCGCTCGCCACCTCCGCGTTCGACGACCCGCTGGACGCCCCCAGCGGTTTTGTCCAGTTCATCCTCAAGGCCCTGGGCCTGGGCGACTTGATCGACGTCCTTGGCATGCGCACCTCGCGCGGCACCGAAACGCTGTTCCAGAAACCCGGCCTGGGCGGCGTGGTGGCGGCCGACATGGGATTGCCGGCGGAACGCTTCGGCCTGTGGGAAATGCGCGGCGCCAACATGGGCAACTACCAGCTGGGCGACCGCGCGGCCAGCAACCTGTTTGTGGCCAGCAAGGAAGTGCAAGACAACGCCTTGAAGGACCTGGGGCCGTCGTTCGTGGTGGCGCTGCAGCAGACGGTCGACAAGACGCCGCTGCGCCCGGAAAGCAAATTCAACCTAGGGCGCGCGCCCATGAACGATTACGACACCGAACTGAAGCAGGATTACCTGAAGGCGATCGGCAAGGCGCGCGTGTATTACCGGGCGCCAGTGGAGCGCTGGACCACGCGCGGCCAGATCGTGTCGCACGCCAACCTGATGCTGCCGTACTGGAACGCCCGCCTGGAAGGCTTGAACTACCCTGAAAAAGCGCTGTTTTTCATCATCAACTAGAGCTCATTTCATGCCCATGCTGCCTACCAGATCCACCGCATCGCCCAGCTTGCGCCGCCAGCGCGGCCAGGCGCTGGTCGAATCCATCATTGTCTGCAGCCTGTTCATGGTGTTCCTGTTCGGCCTGCAATGGGTGTGGCGCTTCGGCGAACTGAGCCAGCTCAATGCCGAGGCCGCGCGTTTCGCGATCTGGGAACGCACCGCTTACAAGACAGGCGCCGGCGCCGAAACGCAAGCGCTCTACAGCAGCGACGGCAACCTGGGGCCGCAGGTTTTCCGCAACGTCTACCTGACGCCGCGCGGCGCGCGCCAGTCGCAGGGCGAGGGCGGCAACGCCTTGATGCAGGACCATCCGGACTGGATGAGCACGGCGGCGCGCTTTTTTACCGGCACGATGAAGGGCGCGACTTTCGGCTCGCTGTCCGGCAATGCCTTGAGCGTCGTCACCAATTCGGACAAGGCGCCCGGCGGTCCGATGGGCTTCGATCCGACCCATAACACCTTGACCCGCCTGAAGCTCGATGACAAACCCTACGAGCGGGTGCAGGTCAACGGCGCCATCGGGTTGGGCGATTTCATCACCGATTTCCTGCAGCAGCGCTTCGGCATCGCGCCTGGGGTCGACAGCGCCGCCGCCGGCGGCACCAACGTTACTGCGCTGGGCAGCCTGACCATGGTCACCAATTCCTGGTCGGCGCCGGGGGCGGTAGCGATCAAGCGCATGTTCGACGAGCTCAATCCGCTGGCTTCCAGCAACAACGTCGGCATGGTGCTGAACAACGGCAAGTATGGCAACTTGTCGCAGCTGATCGGCGGCGCCTCCGGTTTCGGCAGCAATTACCGGGTCGACAAGGTTGGCATCAACCCGGCGCAAGTATCGACGCTGGTGTCGCAGGGGATGGGTTTTGACTACAACAGCCTGAAGAACCCGGGCGACCTGATAAAGATATTCAAGCCTACCGATGAATACAAGGAAAGCTTCGTGTTCAAGGCGGCGACCATCGAACCCGAATACGTCGGCATCATCTGCAAGGCAAAAGTGCCGAATTCGATCCGGCTGACGCAATACACCCAGGATGAACTGTGTCCGTCCGGCACGGTGCGCGCGCGCACGATTTCCATGTTCGATAATCCGGCATGGAGGTTTGTGGCGCCGTAGGGAAGTATTTTGGAAATGGTATTAATTCGGTGAAAAAATCATTGATATTCAATGTATTACAGATCAATTCTGCCAATTTGGATTAAGTATTGAGCGCAATAAAAAGACGTTTTTATTCAATCACTTGCGTAAATTATCTAGAATTAAGATGAGATGGCGGCCAGCATTTCCCGCGACTGTGCACATGCCGGTTCGCTACCGCAGCTATTGCAGCTGCTGCCGGGTGCTGCGGGTCGAATCATAGTGGGCGTTGCCGTCGTAGACGATGCTGATCTGCTGGTTGCGGGTGACGAAAGTATTGTTGTGGTTCAGGACCAGCCCGCCGATCGGATCGATGACAAGCGGTCCGGACGGCTGGATGATCTGCACCGGCCGCTGCAGCACGGTAGCCATCAGCTGCGGCGCGAAATCGCCGCCGACGTTGCGCCAGCTGCGGCTGGTGAGGATATCGTCGACGATGCGGTTGAGCTGGTTGCCGGTGACGAATACCTGGAAATAGGCGGCGTTGTCGAGGATCAGCTGCGCCACCCGCTGCCTTAACGTGGCTGGATTGGCGTTGACGCCGTCGAGATAGAGGATCTGGTCAAGCACCGCGGCATAAAAGCAGTTGCCGTCGCCGGCGACCCTTTCCGCCGCCAGGCCATCCCTTTGCAGGTAGATATCCAGGTTGCGCTGGTTGAGATCGATGAACCCCTGGTTGGAATACTGGGAAATCAGGTCATCCAGGAGATTGCGCGCATTGACGATATGCTCGAAGGCTTCCTGGCTGCCGCCTTCTTTGTCCGGATGGTTCTGCAACAGGAGTTTCAGGCTCTGCTTCTTGACCAGGGCGCCGATGCCAGGCAGCAGTACCTGCTGGTTGATGTTGCTGAGGCGCTGCGGAATCTGCAAGATCGCCAGCGCCGCATTGATCTCTTCCAGGGACGCACTGTCTTTATCGTCGATGCTTGGCGCCAGGTCTTCGTCGTCGTCCTCGGTGTCGCTGTCGTCGCTGTAATAGCCGTCTATGGTCTGCAGCAACTCGTCCACCAGCTTGTCGCCGAGATAAGCCTCCAGTTTCTCAAGATCGTATCTGTCGGTGTCTTTGCTGAAACCGAACAGGGCGCGGCCGGCCACTTGTCCGCCCTGGGGAGCGCCGCCTTTTTTCGCCCAGGCCGAAACGAACAGGCCGTTCTTGCGGTTGAAAGCTTGCTGGAAGGTCAACTGGCCAAGGGCAATGCGCCGCAACAGGGCGCGCGCAAGCTTGTCGGAGCCGGGCACGCGCGTGCTGTGCGCTTCGATGAATTGGGTCAATAAGAGAAACAGGGACTTGGCCTGGGCTTCCTGGTCTTTGCCGCTGCTTTGCCCGGATTCGATCGCGCTGAGTATCTCGAAGGCGACTTCAGCGTCGTTGCCTTTAAAGCGGGCAATGACGTCATCGTAATTGCTGGGAATCTGCTTGTCGTCGTACGCCTCGGAGTCGAGATATAGGAAAGGCTGCCCGCCGAATCCCTTGCGATAGTAGCCTTTGGTGTCGCCGACCCCGATTTGCGAATAGGCCGGGTTGATGCCTGGATTGAGCGCGGGGTTATATAAAGTCAAGGCGGTGCTTGCCTCGGGATTGCCGGCAACCAGCCTGGCGATGTCCGCATTCCTGTAGCCGTAGTTGTCCTTTGCCTGCTTGCGGAAGATGCCTCGCTCGCTCTTGGGAGTGGCTTTCTTGAACCTGTTTCGCAAGCGCGACCTGCGCAGCTTTTGAAGAAGGGTTTCTTTTCTCTTTTTTTTCCCAAGCTGGGCCGTGCCGCCAGTGCCATTGCCTACGGTGCTTGGGATTGGCGTCAACGCACTGGGAACGTCCTTGGTGGAGACTTGCCTGAATCCAGCCGCTTTGCGGCCCATCACGTCCGCTTCCCGTTCGAGGGCGGCGTCGTCATTGACCGGCGTGCCGTCGGCCTCGGTGGTCGGCGCTACCCGGCCTTGCGCTTGCTGCACCAGGTGCCAGGCTTCATGCGGCAGGTGCGATTGCTGTCCCGGCGCCAGGTGGATCTGGCTGCCTTGCGCATAGGCATGCGCCATCAACTGCGCCGGCCGGGCCGAGTTGTAATGTACCTTGACGTTGTCAAGGCTGAGGCCGGACAGCGATTCGATGCCCGCTTTCAGCTGGTCCGGCAAACCGGTGCGGTTGATTCCCGGGCTGTGCGTAGCCGGGCCGGTCATCGTCATCGGCATCGGCGTAGCTGGCGCGTTGGTCGCGCGCCGCTGCAGAGGGCTGCCGGCATAGTGAAAATCGCCCATCGCGACCAGGCCGTTGCCGCCATCCGGCGCCGTTTCTGTGCGGGCCGGCAATTCCTGGCGCGGCAAGATCTCCGGCGTCAACGCTGGAGCAAGCGCACTCATTTCTTTCATGCCTGTCATCGCCTGCTTGCTCCTTGCCTGTCAGGATGGGTTGCGCTTCGCCGTAGCCATCTGCTCCGCTTGCCTTGTTTTTCCGATACGGCGAAATAAATGATCCCTTGTGGAGAATATATATATAATTTCCGCAGGGCAAATTTTGCCCCTCATTATTCAACGCCGGCCTTCCCCAGGTCGAGTGGATCTTGATTCAACAGGCACGCCGCAAGATTTTACGGATCATCTTTTGGCTGCCGCATTGCGGTCTGCAAACCAGGTTTTTTCTTTCCCCTGACAAGGGCTCAAAAATGATGGTTTTTGGAGAAGAAAATGAATCGGAATTTTAGTGGATTAGCGTTAATTCTCAGCGTTGCCTGTTTTACCTCAAGCCTTGCCTTGGGCGCCACCATCACCAGGCAAATACCCAGCAGCGGCACAGTCAAGATTCCTGCCGCCACCGTCGGCGTCGACGGCTTGTCCTCGCCTGAAATTTCGCCGGTATTTTCGAACGCGCCAGATCTTGCCGACGGCCCTACCGCGGCGGGTACGACGGGGTTGAGCGGTAAAAACGGGACGCAAAGCACCGCCGGCGTGCTGGCGCGGGTGGCGAAGTTCAAGATAAACCGCAGTATCGCCAGGACCCAGGGCAAAGGGCAGTGGACCGAAGCAGTCGGCAGGGACGCGCCAGACCGCCGGGTGCAAGTCAGTTTTGACGGCGAAAACTCGCGCAACCAGCGGCTGGCGAGCAACGGCAACCAGTTTTCCATTGAGCCGCCGGACCAGGGGCTTTGCGCCGGCAACGGTTACGTCATGGAATCGCTGAATGACGTCATGAAAGTCTATAACCGCAAGGGCGCCGCATTGAGCGGCGATATTGCGCTCAATGCGTTCTACGGTTATGCGCCGGCCATCAACCGCCAGGTCACGCCACGTGTCTTTGGTCCCTCGATTACCGACCCGGCCTGTTATTTCGATCCGGATGTAAAACGCTGGTTTCACCTGGTGCTGACCTTGGATACCGATCCTGCCACAGGTGCGCAAACCGGCACGAACCATCTCGACCTTGCGGTCAGCTCGTCCGCCGATCCGCTCGGGAGCTGGACGGTATACAAGATCGCCGTGCAGGATGACGGCACGCAAGGTACGCCCCAGCATCCAAATTGTCCTTGCCTGGGCGATTATCCGCATATCGGCGCGGACGCCCACGGCATCTACCTGACGACCAACGAATTCCCGTTTTCCGGCGGCTTCAACAGCGCGCAGATATATGCCATATCGAAAAAAGCGCTGATCAGCGGCAGCGCATCGATACAGGTGGTGCAGCTGGACACGGCCGACTACCTGCTTGAAGGCAATCCAGGATTCACGGTATGGCCGGCAGTCTCGCCGGCCGGCGACTTTGAACGGAGCAACCACGGCACCGAATACCTGTTGAGTTCGGTCGCGGTATTTTCCAATTCCGGCAACGACAATCGCCTGCGGGTGTGGGCAGTCGGCAATACCAGGTCGCTGGACGACGCGGCGCCGGCGCTGACGCTCCTGCACAATGTAGTCAGCGTCGACAGCTATGGCGTGCCGCCTGCGATTCCGCAGAAAACGGGCAGCGCGCCGCTGCGGGATTGCCTGAACGACCGTAGCATGGTGACGCCGGCCGGCGTCGGCTGCTGGCATTACCTGACCGCTGTCCTGCCGGCAGTCCCCGAAACGCTGGCGGACCTGGATCCGAACGATTCGCGCATGCAGCAAGTATTTTTCACCGGCGATCGCCTGTATGGTGCGCTCGATACCGTCGTCAATGTCTCCGGCCAGGAACAGACCGGGATTGCCTACTACGTGCTGAATCCGGCCGTTTCGGCCAGCCAGGTCGGCGCATCCGTGACCAGGCAAGGGCAGGTGGCGCTTGCCGGCAACAGCGTTACGCGGCCGGCCATAGCGGCGCTGCCTAACGGCAAAGGCGTGATCGGCTTTACCGTCGCCGGCGCGGACCACTACCCGAGCGCCGGCTATATTCACTTCAGCCGCGACCGCGGGCACAGGGGTGAAACGGCCAAGATCATTGCCAACGGGCTCGGGCCGGATGACGAATTCGGCGCCTATAACGCCTTCGGTACGCCGCGCAGCCGGTGGGGCGATTACGGTGCGGCGGCGGTCGACGGCAACGATATCTGGCTAGGCGCCGAATACATTGCGCACGGCTGCACGCTGGCGCAATTTGCCAGCCTCGCCGATCCGGTAGCGCAGTTCAGCTGCAATGGCAGCCGCGTTGCCCTGACCAACTGGGCCACCCGCATCAGCAGGATCGCGCCTTGAAATCTTAAACGGAGTAGAGGGGCCTGGCATCGTTCGCCAGGTCTCTCGGCCAACTGACGCTGGATGGCATTCCGTACTATTCTTTCTCCGGCATCATGGACGAATGATGGGTCGAGATCAGCCATTGCTTCCCATCCCATTTGTAGGTGAAGGTATAGCGCGCCTTTACTTCTTGCCCGGTTTTCCCTAGCGTGAACGTATACAGGCCGATATCGATGGCGGTAGTGCAATCGATCTTGATGGTGCGCCAATTGATTTTCCCGCTCGGCTTGATTTCCAGGAAATGCTCAAAATAATCGATTTTCTCTTCGCGGGTAACGCGCGGCTTGTTGGACAGGGTGGCAAGCAATACCGATTTATCCGCATAATTTGCGGCGACCTCGCGCGGGTTGCCGGTCTTCAGCGAATTGTTCCAGCGATCAAACAATGATGCGATGTCAGGCTCGCCGGCTGCGGGACAGGCTTGCGCATTTTGCGGTCCTGGAGTTTCGCTTCCTGTTGGCGTCATGGCGCAGCCGGAGATCGCGCAAGCGATGGCGGCTGACAGGACTTTGCGGCTCATTTCCATGGTTTTCCTATCGAATAAGAGAATTTGCCCACTTTCGGCGTGGCTTGAAGCCGATGCAAATAATGCCATACGGAAACATTAAAAGGTGGAACAGATACATACCGACTGTGTGTATTTTTATTTGAAGGCATAGCCAGGCAGCCATCCTCGCCAACAGCAGCAAGTCCACCTGGAAAAACAACAGGTCAGATGACTTGTGGAAAAATTAATGTAAACAACGGCTTGTGCGCGTATCCGAGATACCGGAACAGGACCGGATCGCCTTTCTCACAATACCACCCAGATACAGGTTGACAGCATTTTTTGCAGCTCCTACAGTCGTCAGACAAGTGTTTCCATGTGGAAATATCGAGGATAGATTAAACCGGCGCAACAAAAAAGCGAGGCCCGCAACCTGTTCGACCTTGGCCATCGCAAACCGCGCCGACAGCAGGCAAGCCATCCCAATCTATCTAGGAGAGTCAATTGAAATCGAAGATGATAAAAGGCCTTGCGATCGGCCTTTCATGCATGGCGTTCTCAAGCCATGGCGCCGAACAGGCAGATGCGGCCGGAACCCGCGCCGCCAGCCCGGCCAGCTTTAAACATCCCGGCGTGCTGGTCGACATGGCGCGCCTGAATTACATAAAAAGCCGGGTCAATGCCGGCGCCGAGCCTTTTTCCTCGGCCTACGACGCGGCCAAAAGCAGCGCCCTGGGATCGCTGAGCTACAGGGTGCAGGGGCCGCCGTCGAACCACCTGATCGAATGCGGCTCCGGCTCGGTGCCGGACCACGGCTGTTCGGCCGAGGACAGCGACGCCGCCGCGGCCTATACCCAGGCGCTGCTGTGGTTCATCTCCGGCAACGCCACCTACGCCAAGAACGCGATCGCCATCATGAACGCCTATGCCCGCAACCTGACCGGCGGCCACACCAACTCCAATGCGCCGCTGCAATCGGCATGGACTGCGGAAAAATGGCCGGCGGCAGCTGAAATCATCCGTTATACCTATACCGGCTGGGCGGCTTCCGACATCACGGCCTTTCAAAAGATGCTGTCGACCCAGTACCTGCCGTATATCAACGGCAACCAGGCCGCCGGCAAAAACGGCAATTGGGAATTGAGCATGATCGACGGCATGATCGGCATCGCCGTGTTCACGGAAGACAAGGCGCTGTACGCCTCGGCGGTTGCGCTGTGGAAGAAATGGGTGCCGGCCTATTTTTACAACCATGCGGCAGACGGCGGCGCGCCGGTGAAATTCAGCGGCAGCCCGAGCGGCTGGAACGGGCAAACCGTGTTCAACGCGGCCACCAGCGGCGTGTCGCAGGAAACCTGCCGCGACACCCAGCATGTGCAGCTGGGCCTGGCTGCCGTCTTCAACGCTGCCGAGACCGCTTATGTCCAAGGTACGGACCTGTACACCCCGATGCAGGCGCGCCTGACCACATCGCTGGAATACCTCGCGCGCTCGCTGCAAGGCGTGCGCAATACCTCGCAGACAAACACGGTCAACGTGCCTGCCGGCTTTCCCGGCTTGTGCGACGGCAGCTACATCCCGGTGCTGAAGGGCACGATGGAACGTGCCTACAACGGCTATCACAACCGCTTGGGCGTTGCGCTGCCGCAGACATTGAAACACCTGGTCAATGACGTGCGTCCGCATGCGAATCCTGACGATGAGCATGACGTGATCCTGGAAACGCTGACCCACGGCGGCAGTCCGGCAAGCAAATGAATCCATTGCCGCCAGCCGGCCGCAACCAGATACCGAAGAAAATCCAACAGGAGAATATTTTGGAGAATGCCGCTGTTACATCTTTGTTCAAAAGCATTACGCTGGCCCTTGCAAGCGCCTGCATCCTGAGCGCTTGCGGCGACGGCGCGACATCCGCCTCCAGCTCGGCCGCCGGCACTGCGAAACTCGCGGCCGCCGCCGGCACGCCTTACGGCGGAACCGCATGGCAGCTGCCGGGAACCATCCAGGCTGAAAATTTCGATAGCGGCGGACAGAACGTCGGCTACTTCAACGCCGCCAACACCAACCAGGGCGGCCAGTACCGCAGCGCCGAAGGTGTGGCGATCGAAGCGTCCACCGATACCGGCGCCGGCTACGATGTCGGCTGGACCACGGCGGGCGAATGGCTCAACTACACGGTCAATGTAACGACCGCCGGCAGCTATGCGGCGCAAGTGCGGGTGGCCAGCCTGGGGCAGGGCGGCACGTTCCATTTCAATGTCGACGGCGCGCCTGCGACCTCCCAGCTCACGGTTCCCGATACCCAGGGCTGGCAGAACTGGCAAACGGTGTCGGCCGGCATCACCCTGAGCGCCGGCCCGCATGTGATCCAGCTGTTCATGGATAGCGCGGGCAGCGGCGGGGCAGTCGGCAATTTCAATTGGTTCGCGATAGGCAGCGCCGCCGCGGCGCCGGATTTCGGTCCCAATGTGCTGATCTTTGATCCGGCCATGCCGAGTTCGACTATCCAGGGGAAACTGAATACGGTCTTCAACCAGCAGCAGAGCAACCAGTTCGGCGCCGCACGTTATGCGCTCTTGTTCAAGCCTGGTTCATACAGCGTCGACGTGAATGTCGGTTTCTACACCCAGGTGCTGGGCCTGGGCAATTCTCCCGACGATGTCAACATCACTGGCGCGGTGCATGCCGAAGCTGACTGGTTCCAGGGCAATGCGACGCAGAATTTCTGGCGCGGCGCGGAAAACATGGCGGTCAATCCATCCGGCGGCCTGGACCGCTGGGCAGTCTCCCAAGGCTCGCCGTTGCGCCGCATGCATATCCGCGGCAACCTGGCGCTGGACGACGGCGGCTGGTCCAGCGGCGGTTTCCTGGCCGATTCCAAGATCGACGGCCAGGTGCAGTCCGGCGGCCAGCAGCAATGGTTTACCCGGAATTCCCAGATCGGCAGCTGGAGCGGCTCCAACTGGAACATGGTGTTCGCGGGCGTCGATGGCGCACCCGGCGGCGTCACCTGGCCGAATCCGCCCGATACGATCCTGGCGACTACCCCCGTGGTCCGGGAAAAGCCATTCCTGACGATTGACGCCAGCGGCAAATACAGCGTTTTTGTCCCGGCGCTTGGCAGCAATGGCCACGGCACCACCTGGGCCAGCGCAGCGGCGCCAGGCCAGGCGATCGCCATCAGCGAGTTTTATGTGGCGAAGGAGGGGACCGATACCGCGGCCACCATCAACGCCGCGCTCAGCCAGGGCAAGAACCTGATACTGACCCCCGGCGTCTACCACCTCAACGATACGCTGCGCGTGACCCGCGCCAACACGGTCGTGCTGGGCCTCGGCCTTGCCACGCTGACGCCGGACAACGGCGTGGCGGCGATGTCGGTAGCTGATGTCGACGGCGTCAAGATCGCCGGCATCTTGTTCGACGCCGGCCCGGTGAGTTCGCCGATCCTGCTGGAAGTCGGCCCCTCGGGAAGCACGGCCGGCCACGCGGCCAACCCGACCTCGCTGCATGACCTGTTCTTCAGGGTCGGCGGCGCAGCCGTAGGCAAAGCCGCGGTCAGCCTGAAAATCAACAGCAGCGATGTCATCGGCGATCATTTCTGGATCTGGCGCGCCGACCACAGCAACGGCGTCGGCTGGACCACCAACACGACCACCAACGGCCTGATCGTGAACGGCGCCAACGTCACCATCTACGGCCTGTTTGTCGAACATTTCCATCAATACCAGACCCTATGGAACGGCAACGGCGGCCGCGTCTATTTCTACCAGAGCGAGCTGCCTTACGATGTGCCGAACCAAGGCAGCTGGATGAACGGCAGCAAGAACGGCTATGCATCCTATAAAGTGGCGGACTCGGTGACCAGCCACCAGGCGTGGGGCGTCGGTATCTACTGCTATTTCAGCAGCAACAACAGCGTCAAGCTCGGCAGCGCCATCGAAGTGCCTGCCGCCGGCCTGAACGGCGCGATGATCCATAACATGACGACCGTGTCCCTGGGCGGCGTGGGGGAAATCACGCATGTGATCAATCAGTACGGCAACAGCGCGAACTCGGCGGCCAATGTGGTCAGGCTTGGGCAATAAAGGTCAGGCCGGCGCCGGAATGAACCAGCGCCGGAGCGCATCCTTCAATCCGTCCATGCTGTTCTCGTCGCCAGCCCAGGCAACGCAGGCATCGGGGCGGATCAGCATCGAAGGCCCTGCATCGACCGCCACGCAGCGTATCCTCTGCGTGGCGGCCGCAGCGAGATTGGAAGCCTTCCCTCCGGCTGAGGCGTCGAGAAGGACGCCCATGCCATCCTGCATGGCAGCGTAGAGCGTGACGCCGGCATCGCCATGGCTGATCGGCTGGTCGCCGACCAGCCGTCCGACGCCGTCCAGCTCGGACCCGAGGTCGTAGCGGGTGGAAAGGCCGCTCATCATCTCGCCGATGAGCCGGTTGACGTCATCGAATTGCATGAAGTCCGCCACGAGGTCGCGCATCGCACCCGATTGCGGATCGGGCCGCAGCAGGGCGATCTGGGCAAGCGTGTTGGCCAGCACGGCCTTGGCGACGGGCCGCCGCTCGGCGGTGTAGGTGTCGAGCAGGTTCTCCGGCATTTCGCCGCGGATGACCGAGGCGAGCTTCCAGCCGAGGTTTGCCGCATCCGCAAGCCCGAGGCTCAGGCCCTGGCCGCCGAACGGCGAGTGAACATGCGCCGCATCGCCGGCAAGCAGCACTTTGCCTCGGCGGTAGGTATCGACCAGCCGCGTGTTGTCCGTCCACCGGCTCCCGCTGTCGAGCGCTTTCACGCGGACGTCGGCGCCGCTGATGCGGCGCAGGACGGCTTCGGTCTCTTCAAGCGTGACCGGAGCCTGCCGATCCTCCGGCGGGCCGGTAAAGTCCAGCATGAACAATCGGCCGGGGACAGGCCCGTAGGCGAACACGCCACCCGATGTGCGATTCCAGCCAATTGGCAGCAGGCGGTCGGGATGGTCGATTTCCGCGACAACCTGGTAGAACGTCGACGTCGGGGCCGTGCCGGGGAAGTCAAAGCCGGCCATCTTGCGGATGAGGCTGCGCCCGCCGTCGCAGCCAACAAGATAGGAGCAGGAGATGCGGCCTGCGCCCGCCGGAGATATCCACTCCAGGTCGACCCCGTCCGCCTGCTGGACGAAGCCGGTGACCTCGCAGCCGCGGCGTACCTCGATCCCAAGAGCGCGCGCACGATCGGCCAGCATGGCTTCGATGTCGTGCTGGCGCACCAGGCGAGGACGCCGTTCAGGCTCTTTCTGCGCATCCTTCCGGATCAGGGACAGTCCGCCGAAATGGCCGCTGTACTTCGACGCCCGGCCACGCAGCTCGGCGCCGGTCTGTTTTGTAAACGCATCCATCGCCGCGAAAGTGCTCGCCTCCGCGGCAGCAATCGCCGCGGCCATCCCGCGGCGCGTCAACGCTTCGCTGCCAAGAGGTCCGACCGACATTGCCTTCATGATCATGTTTATGCCCGCCAGGCGCTCCAGCACGAGCACGCGCGCGCCGCCCAATGTCAGCTCAATGGCCGACAGCAGTCCAACCGGACCGGCTCCCACCACCACCACATCAATTTGTGTTTCCATGTACTTGATCCTAATGTATACTGAGTACATGAATTATTGTGCCTTCAGGAGCCATATGTCAACACCATCCGATCTCCGGTCCCGTAAGCGCCTTGCCATGCGACAAGGCATCTCCAACGCCGCCACGCGCCTTTTCTTCGAACGTGGCTTCGATCATGTGACGGTGGACGAGATCGCAGCCGCCGCCGACGTCGGGCGGATGACGGTGTTCAATCATTTTCCCCGCAAGGAAGACATGTTCTTCGACCGCGACGAGGAGGGCCGCGCAATCTTGCGCGAAGCATTGCGCCAGCGCGATACCGGCGTCGCGCCGATCGAGACCTTGCGCCTGCTGGCGCATCGGCTGGTTGCGGAAAATAGTCCTTACGTCAGGTTTTCTGTCGAGAGCCAAGGCTTCATAGAGACGATCGAGGGCAGCGAAACCCTGAAGGCGCGGGCCAGGGCGATACGTGACGAGATCGCGCAAGTCGTGACGGTGGCGCTGACCGAGTGCGCAGGGCGCGAACCTGCCGATCCCGACGCCCACCTGGCGGCCGGCCTGCTCTTGGCGACGTGGACCGTGGCCCTGATCCAGGCGCACCGGACTTTTCGGCAGAAGCGAGATGCCGAGGAAGCGGAAGCGGTCTTTCTCGCTATTGTCGATAAGGGAACCATCGGGCTGCTGGCTGCCATGGCAGGTACGCCTTACGCTTGAGCAATCGGCTTCGGTCCAATGGCAGGTTTCTGAGGTTCGAGCGCGCGGCGCAATTGCGGCGCCTCTTGCTGGATATGGTCCCACAGCCGGTTCGAGACCGGCCCGTGCGGCCGATCGCGGCGGCGCGCCACCACCAGTTCCTCGGTACGGCCTGGCAGGTGGCGGCCGGCAATCGATTGCAGGCGTCCGTCGCGCAGTTCGTCCTCGATCAGGAAGCGGGGCATGTGGCCCCATCCGAGGCCCTGCAGGATGATTTCCTTCTTCATGCCCTGGTCGGCAACCATGCATTGCAGCGCGCCTTCGATCATGAAGTAGTCTTGTTGCGGTGAATGACGGGCAGTGTCGCGCATGATGCATTGGGTGAGCGTGCGCATCCGGTCCGGCGTGATGGGGCGCTTGGTGCGTTCTGGCAGGAAGCCCGGCGCCACTACGGGGATAAACGGCACCTTGCACAGGTCAACCCATTCCACGCGCGGGTCGCTCTTGTCGATCCAGTGCAGGATCAAATCGGCTTCGCCATCGAAGAGCCGTTCCCAGGGGCCGCCCACCGCTTCGAAGTGCAGATGCAGGCGCGTGCCCGGACACCGGGCGAAGAAACGTCCGAGCATC
The DNA here is from genome assembly GCF_059418905.1 of Collimonas sp. GW821-FHT07E08. NCBI lineage: Bacteria > Pseudomonadati > Pseudomonadota > Betaproteobacteria > Burkholderiales > Oxalobacteraceae > Collimonas > Collimonas sp. GW821-FHT07E08. Next base: position 45,028 of record NZ_JBWKQR010000017.1, read on the forward strand.
CCCAGCGCCTGCGGGCGCGGGCAGAGGTCGCCGATCACCACATGGATCTCGCTTTCCTCGCCCATCGACAGCTGGGCAGCATGGATGCGCAAGCCTTCCAGCTCGCGCAGCAGCGATTGCGCCCGGCGATGGAACGATAGCCCCGCCTCGGTAGGGTGCACGCGATAGCCGCTGCGATCCAGAAGGACAAGGTCGAGCTGCCGTTCCAGCTTGGCGACGGCGGCGAACACCGCCGGGTGCGAACGATGCAGCATGGCCGCCGCGGGCTGGAAACCGCCCGAGCGGACCACCGCATCGAAGCATTGCAGGTCGTGCAGGGTGAAATCCGACATGTCATGTTTTCCTACAGAGATCATCATATCTTTGTAATATCATAGAAACCGCGCCGCAGCTAGAATTTGCTTCATTCATCAATCAACAAGGAAAGTGTTTTCACCATGAGTGAACTGAAATTCGTTAGCGCCGGCGACGGCGCCCGCATCGCCTATCGTATTGACGGCGCCGCCGGGAAGCCGGTGCTGGCGCTGTCCAACTCCATCGGCACCACGCTGCGGATGTGGGACCGGCAGATCGAGAACCTGTCGGAACATTTCCGCGTTTTGCGCTATGACTTCCGCGGCCATGGAGGATCAAGCGCTCCGGCCGGCGCCTACTCGCTCGACCGGCTTGGGCGCGACGTGATCGAGCTGCTCGATGCGCTCGGCATTGAGCGGGCGCACTTCCTCGGCCTGTCGCTGGGCGGCTTCGTCGGGCAGTGGCTCGGCATCCACGCGCCCGAGCGGATCGACCGTCTGATCCTGAGCAACACCTCGTCCTATCTCGGACCGGCAAAGCAGTTTGATGAACGGATTGCCGCCGTGCAGCAGGCGCCGGACATGGCGGAGACCGCCGAGATGTTCCTGGGTAACTGGTTTCCTGCGCATATGCTTGCGGCCAAGGAGCCCGTCGTCGAGGAATTCCGCAGCATGCTGCTGGCTATAGACAGGCAAGGCCTGGCTGGCTTGTTCGCAGCAGTGCGCGACGCGGATCTCCGCCGCACAATCGCGCTGATCTCCCGGCCGACGCTGGTGATCGCCGGCCAGTACGACACTGTGACTGCCGCCAGCCACAGCGAGCTGATCGCGGCTACGATTCCCGATGCAAAGCTGGTTGTGCTGCCCGCGGTTCACTTGTCGAACGTGGAATATCCTGCCGAGTTCATGGAGGCCGTGCTTGGTTTTCTGCGTTGAATTACTTCTGAAGATTGGCAAACGCCTCGGCAATCCGCAGGGGAGCAGTGGGGCGGGCGTACATCCTGTCCAGATAAGTGCGCAGTCGCGGGTGTTCATCGATCAGATGATATTCATTGGCCCAATCCATCAGGTAGGCGGTCACGCAATCGGCTATGGTGATAGTGTCGCCAACGATGAACTGGCGTCCTGCCATGTGTTTATCCAATATGGTCGCCATGGCAATAAATTCCTGGCTCGCGATGGGAATTTCTTCAGGAATCCGCTTGTCTTCCGGATATAACCAGGAATGGCGCGTGATGCGCCACAACGGTTGCTCCAGTTCTGTCATGGCAAACATCACCCAGCGATACGCTTGGGCCAGCTGCTCGCGGTCAGCAGGAAGCAGTCCTCCGTCAGGGTATTTTTCAGCGAGGTAGATGACAATCGCGGCGGATTCGGTGAGTACCATATCGCCATCGACGAGCACTGGCACCTTGCCGGCGGGGTTGATGCGGAGGAACTCGGGATGACGATGTTCTCCAGCCAAGATGTTGACCGGTACAAATTCGAACTCGGCGCCGAGTTCATTTAATGCCCACAGCGCGCGAATTGAGCGGGTGGCGGCAAATCCATAGAGTTTCATCATGATATTTCCTTTCAGGTTTAGGTTGGTTGCTGATAACTAGTCGAATGGCGAAGCGCAGGATCGACAGCCGGATGGTTGAAGATTGCGCACTGCATTGACTCTCCAGACTGGCTTGTTAGCGGCCTTTTCCTGAAAAAACTCCGTGGAGCCTAACGGATGGAAATTAGTGAAGTCCCATGTTCCTGCTTGCCATTCCTGCGATTTTGGTGACCAGCGAGCGCGGCAGGAACCGGGGCAGCAATGTTCCCACTCGCACACTCAGGCGGGTGGGGTAGGCGACGCTTTTACCTTGATCGAATGCTGCAAGCGACTTTTGCACTACCGACCCTGAACTATCCATGTCTTTCGCAGACAGCTTGGTTGTGGTTCCAGCGAAAAAATTGGTGGCTGTCGGACCCGGGCACACCGCCATCACATGCACGCCGGCTCCGGCCAGTTCGTAGTTCAACGCTTCGCTGAAATGGAGCACGAAGGCCTTGGTCGCGGCGTAGGTAGCCATTGCAGGGAGCGGCTGGAAACTGGCGTTGGAGGCAAGATTGATGATGCCTCCCTTGCCGCGGCTTTTCATGCCTTTGCCTAACAGATAGCTGAGGGAAACGAGCGTCTGTACGTTCACCTGTATGCTGCCTTGTTCCTGCTTCAGTTCGTGCGACAGAAAATTGCCGCTCAATCCCAAGCCGGCGTTATTGACCAGCAGATCCACCTGGATGCCGCGCCGTCCAAGTTCGGCGGAAATCCAATTCGCAGACTCCGGATCCGCGAGGTCGGCATTGAGTGCAGTGCATTGAATCCCGTACTTGGCCGACAAGCGTTGTGCCAGGTTTTCCAACGCATCTAACGAACGCGCAACCAATACCAGATTCATGCCGCGCGCGGCAAGATGCTCTGCGAAGACTTCGCCAATTCCTTTGGACGCACCGGTGACCAACGCGGTCGATCCTTGATAGTTAAACATTTTGATTTCCTCTTTAAAAGCTGGATAGATTATCTGCGCAGTTTGCCGATCCGATAATTGGCGTAGCTTTTGAATTATTTTCAAACTATTTTGGATAATCTATGGACAACTTTTGGAGCATTGTCGTGAAAGATGACATCGCAACATCAAATCCCAACGTAGATAGGCTCTGCAGCGGCCGGAAATCGCGGCCGCGCTGTGCCAGGCGGTATCACGTAGAAGCCGCAGGCCGGGGGGAGTTAAATGGGTTATGGAGACGCTTACGTCGGATATGCTATATGCCAACCCCAAAGGTACTGAAGTACCAGAATGCCGACGTAAGCCACAACCCCAGGAGAATGGAGAACAGCGCACTTCCGGCAAGTGGCAGCGCCCAGCCTCGAAAGCCGTTTGAGCGGACAATGAGAACCTTTGCGAAAACGGTCCCGTAGAGCAACGACCCCAGCAATGAATGGATGTAGGCACGGGCATCATATGTCCCGAAACCGAGCAGGAAGATGCAGTGGTAGGCCACCGGCAGTGTCAGCAGGATGGCTGCGCGCCCCGACCAGCGATGCACCACATGGTAAAAGCGCCCCTTCGGCGGGAAGCGCAGCACCTCATAGATGCGCGACGCCGTCAGCAGCTGGCCCAATGCCAGTAGCAACGCAGCCGTTATCAGCCATGCCTTCATATGCAGGGTATCGCTGAAGAAGAGGTGAAAAAAAGGAGTCTCGTAGGGCTGCCTGACGGTCTTGCTTGCCGCAAAACCGACGGTGATTGCGACGAATGCGACGAGTACCAGAGGGAGCACAAGGAACACTCGACCGAGAACGGTCCGCCTGCCGGGACAGGCATTATCGCTCATTGATCTATTAAACATGACCTGCCCCTCATCTTGCGCCAGCGAGCGCTGCGATCAATTTGCCGGCTCAGTTCTTGTCGCTGAACCTGATCGACACATGCGTACCGTCGCAGAAAGGCTTGTTCTGCGACGCACCGCAGCGGCACAAGGTCACGCGATTGCGTACTTCGTATTCGAAACCGTCGCTCCCGACCAGCTGCACCCCACCACGCAACCATAGCGGCCCTGAGCACTCCTTGGCGGGGTCCTCGACCAGGCAGATGGATGGCGCATACATCGGCTCGATGGGTTTGCCGGTCTGGTTGTCCCAAGCCACCAGCCGCCCCGAAGGGCAGTCGCAGGCCTGGCTTGCGAAATGTTTACTCGCCGGAGGGTTGTCCGTTGCGCTGACGAGATCCCACACCCCTCCATGTGGATCGCAAAAGCGCGCGAACGCGCACAAGCTCTCGACGTCCGTCAAAGACATCGTCGGGCCCCGTATTACCTTGGCCTGATCGAGATACGGCTGGCGGCTCGCGGTTTCGCTTCCGTCAAATCCGGTTTTTGTATGCGAGCCGTCGCAAAACGGCTTGTTCGCGCTGCGGCCGCAGCGGCACAACGCGTATTGCCCCTGAGGTGGATATTTCTGTTCCTGCTCCCACTTTACCGATTCGCCATCTTCGTTTGCGCCGATGATCTCCCTGCTCAGAGGTACATCGCCCGAGACGATATACGGGCCGTTCTTCGAAATCTGGACTTTCGCGCCTGCGAGTTTCTGCCGGTTCATCTGGGGCCTCCGCAATGTATCAGCCTGTTACGGTTATTTTCCCGCTCATTTCCTCATGGCCGCTGCCACAGAAATTGTCACATAAAAAATCGTATTCACCGGCCTTGTCAGGTGTCAGCCTGACTTGGGTGACCTTGCCTGGCGGCAGGTCGGCGCGGATATTCATGTCCGGTATCTTAAATCCATGCACGAAATCCACGGAGGTGAACTCCAGCACTACCGGCTCGCCCGTTTTTAAGACAATTTCGTTCGGTGTATAGACGAATTTTTTGGCTTGAATTTTTATGACCCTTTCTTTTGCGACTTTCTTCGTCTGCCCCTGGGCGTTGATGACAGCCCCCGATAGAAGCGCGCCGATGCCGTAGGCGGCGCGTAAACATATCTGCCTTCTTGAATGATCCATGGCTTACGTCCTTGTCACAGGAAACTCGGTGATCTTGTAATCGCTATCCTTGCGTTCAGCTTCTACCTCGCGAAAGCCGAGTCCGTTATTCGGCGCAGCGGCATCCCACGGCAAGGGGGTGCGCTTATCTTGCGAGCCTGGCGCCGGCAATGGGAAAATGAGCGACTTGGCTGCGTGGTGTGCGATCTGGCCCGTCATGTGGTGATTTTCCTGGTGGATGTGGCCATAGAACACCGTTACATTGCTGTATGGCGTCAATAACGCAATCGCTTTGTCGCCATCGCGGGTGGCCCAATCCCATTTGGGTACCAGGTCGAACAGGGGGCGGTGCGTGAAGACAACAATTCGCGCATCTTTTGCTTGTTTGGCCAGATCGTTCTTAAGCCAATCCAGTTGCGCATCGCCAATACTTGCGCCAGGATCGGACACGTTATCCAAGGCGATGAAATGCACCCCCTTATGATCAAACACGTAGTTCGTCGGGCCAAAGTTTTCCTTGAATGCCGCGCCGTTATCGAGCGAAGCGTCATGCTCTCCCGGGATAAAACGCACGGTTTTCACTTTTAATCCGGCAGCAATCTCTTTGAACTCGGCCATACGTTTCCGGCGTTCCTTCGGATCATCCGTCGTGTGGGTCAGATCCCCGGTAAAGATGATAAAGTCCGGCTGCACTTCAAGTGCATTGACGGTTGCGACCGTCTTCTTGAATGTGTTGAGCGCATCCGGATTGGCCGCGCCGCTATACCCCCAATGAACGTCGGACAACTGAACGAAGTAGAAATCGTCGTAAGCGGATGCCGCCGTCTTGCCGGCCGTTGCAGCTTGCGCCTGGCCATATAGCCCGGAAATAAATACCGCACCGCCGCCGACAGCGGTCAGTTTCATAAAACTCCTGCGATCCATCATGATTTTCTCCTTTGAATGGTTGGAACAGCTGTAGGGCAGAGCGTTACAGGACGTTGTGTGCAACAGGTCGGTCGAGCGGTCAGGGCTTCTCTTCTCGTCCCGCTTCCTTCTTCAAATAGGCGATCAAGTCGGCGCGGTCTTTTGCGTCAGGCACCATGAAACCCATTTTTTGCCCCGGAATCAGTTTCTCGGGATTGGTCAACCATTTATCCAGCGTTTTTTCGTTCCAGACAATGCTGGAGGCCTTCACGGCTGGTGAATAGAGGTAATCGGCGTGACTGCCGGCCTTCCTGCCAAACAGCCCCTTGTGTGCCGGCCCCACGCCGTTGTAGTCAATCGAGTGACAGGACATGCACATGCTTTGGTAGAGCGCCTGGCCGCGTATCGTATCGCCGGCGGCGGCTGCGGCGCCGCTGAAGCCCATCAGCATGGCCAAGCCCAGGCCAAGGAATACGTGATCTTGTTTCATGTGGAAATCCTTTCGATTTGCGAGTTTGCTGGTGTCCGATCGATGTCAGCCATTCCTGTAAACGGTATAACTTGGAAAGAGAGGAAAATATTCCCGTAAATCTCGATTTATTCTTTTAACGGGTTTTCTTCATGGTCTTCCTCTGCCTGCACCGCTTGCTCGAACGCATGCAGATGGCTGGATTGGGCGTCGGTGATGGCCCAGTAAGCCATGCCGTTGCGCTGCCAGTGAGCTATCGCATAACCATCCGAGGCCCGTGCTGCGGGAGCCGGCGTACCGCCGGCATCGGGAAATACGTACAGGTCGATGGGGTGCTTTTGGTAGCGATAGATCAGTACCGCGACGGTGCGGTGACCCACGTAGTCGATTCGTCCGCCGACGAGCGGAAAACCTTGCGCGGCGAGATCGACGACCGGCGGCGTATAGTCGAGTCTGCCGTTGAACCATGGCTTGACGGTGTGCTGATCGGTCGACACGACGTCGACCGGGTGCTGCGACAACAGCGAGCGCACGTGGCTCGACACAATCTCCTGGGCGATTGAGCCGGTTGGCGCCGGCCGTTGGATCAAGGCGGCTGCGCTCAGTGCCAGCGCACAGACCGCGATCCCCGCAACGCTGCCGTTAAGCCATGCCCGCACGCCATCCGTAGTGAAGCCGCCCCATGCGAAGACGGTCCGGCGGGAGGACTCGCGCGGTAATTCGCGCGGCAACTCGGCGAGCACGCGCGCACGCAGGTGGGGTGGGGCGCGATGATAGAGTGAGCCGTCACGCAGCACACTGCCAAGCGAGCTCAATGTTTCTTTCTTATCCATTATTTAACTCCTTTTGGTGAACCCGGCATAGGCATCCTGACCAGCTTGCCGTCTACCTTGCCGCGCACGGGCGCGAGCTCTGAAGGCATCGCCCCCTGCGCCTTGCGCACTGCCGCACAAAGCAGGCTGCGGCCACGCGCCAGCCGCGACATCACGGTGCCGATCGGAACGCCGGCGACGGTCGCAATGTCGCGGTAGCTCATGTCTTCCAATTCGCGCAGGACCAGCACCTCACGATATTCGACCGGCAATACGCCGAGCGCGCGATGAATCAAGTCCACCTCGTCGCGCCGCACAGCGAGCGTTTCGGGATCGCTGCCGATCTCGTCGCCCCATCCTGGGAGCCGCTCGTCGTCGTGCAGTCCGTCGTCATAGGGGGTGTCGTCGGCTGCGTCGTTCCGCCTGCGCCATTCGGTAAACCAGGTGTTGCGAACGATCGCGAGCAGCCATGCGCGCGCGTTGTCGCCATGGAAGCCGTCGAAGAACCGGAAGGCGCGCAGGTAAGCATCCTGCACCACGTCGTCGGCATCGCTCGCGCTGCCGGTCAGCCAGCGCGCCAGGTTGTAGGCGGCATCCAGATGCGGCAACGCCAGTTCTTCGAATCGGCGTGACTTGTCGGCCGCGATCACGGCGATCTCCCGCTTTCTCCGATTTGCGCCCGGTCTATTTGACGATTACGCCAGCCATATGGGGGTGTCTTGTAATCGTTTCTCATGGGTTCCTCCATTGCCAGTCCGGTCGGGAGATGCTCGCAGCATCCGAGCGCCGCAAATGCCGACGTTCATACCCCTATAACCGTCAGTGACCGGGATTTATTCCCGCGATATTTTTTGATTGCCGCGGCAAATCCGGGAATAAAACGAAGAGCGCGACGGTATACGCGGAAATCCTCCCGCCGCTTGTCGCATGGAAACGCATCAAGGCCGCAGTGGCGCCGTCTGGCTCAGCCGGCTAAGCCAGGGCGGAGCACCCCGAATCACGATCACCTTCAATTCTGTTCCTCTTCCGGATCCGGGCCGGCTTGGGTAAGGCGCAAAATGCCATCCGGATCGAAGTAAAAATGCATCATCGAATACCACACGCCGTCTTGCAGGAAGCGGTAACTCCAGACATGGCGTCGCATGAGCGGGAAATAGGCGGTTTCGGCGGGTCGCCCAAAATGCACCAGCACGTCCTGCCTGGTCCACTGGCCGATTCTGGCCTGGCCGAATTCCTCGATGGTCAATACTTGCTTGATGCTGACAACTCGCCCATGCCCGTCGATGTCAGCTGCCCACGTGTATTCGCCGGCAGGCTGGGTTGGATAAAGCCAGCGTGTGGTGCCGTCCGGCAGGTGATAGACCTCGCGCGGAGCGCCGAGCCGCGCTTGCACCTCCGCCTGGCTGGCGCCGGGCGGAATGGATGCCGGCGTGGCGCAACCGGCTACCAGCATGGCGACGGCGATAGACGCGTAGTGAGCGTTCAGCCACCGGTCGTACTTCATGGAGTGGATGGGACTCATGGTTTGCCTCCAACGGATAATCATATGAACGGGATCGCGGCTGCCAGGGAAAATAACCGGGCAGCCGCTGTCAGGCAGTGTCAACGGCTGTTGCAGCTCGCGTCACTGTCCGGAGTACATGCTGCCCTGATCTGACGACATGCCCGAAGCAGTATTCATGGGATCAAGCTGTGCGCATCCGGCAGCGGCAAGAGTGAGGAAGGTGACGCCAATGGCGAGAATGGTTTTTGCGAATTTCATGATGATCTCCTATACGATCGAAATACATGGCAAACCGGGAAAAGCGTTGGTTTGCCAATCAAATGAACACCAGCGTGCTATCTGGTGCCAGCCGGGGCGGCACTGCGCCGCAGCGCCTCTTTTGCGCTGTGGGCCTATCCATGTTTCCGGTTATGGAAACACTGGTGCGTGTCGTCACTTGTATAACTGCCGGCCGTCGGAAATTATTCTCGCCATATTTTTCTGCCTGCTCTCCACGGCCGGGAATAAAATCAAGCGCGCGCACGTATACCGGCGCAGGAACACACGGGAATCCAATCAGACGCAGGATGGACACGGCGATATGGCGCATGACGACGGCCTCATCACTGAGGCTGTCGTCATGGGCACTTCCGATATCCAGCCAAGCGCGTGATTGTGTGGGGAGGGCGAGGGGAGATGCTGGCGCAGCTTGCTGCCATTCGGTGGTTAACCTTGCTTCGATGCCGAAGCAAGGTTGTTTTGTTTGAGCGCCTGGTCAAAACGCATGACGTCAACGGATGGTCACGAGGGTTCGGAATCGAGAAAGACATATAGCGCAGCGATTTTTTCATCCCGAACGATGATCACATCCCAACCCGTGTACTCGGGAGCATCGCCGCGCGGACCGGAACCCCAAGCTATGCGACCGGCGTTGTGGAGAGCCTGAGGCTTGCTGTGCGGCGTATATACGAAGTGCGGATGCGTCGCACGCAGTTCGCCCGAGAATTTGTCGAGCGCATCGTGCCCGAGGATAACGCCCATGGGCGTATAGATCATGCAGTCCAAGGTATAAAGCTCTTTGATCGCTGCGCGACGACGCACTGCGTCGCCTTCGCCGAAAACCTCCTGGAGGTTGCGAAAAAGCAGTTCATGGGTGCGGTCTTCCATCACATTTCTCCTTAAAATTTTGCTGCAGGCCGCTTGCGGCCAGATGATTTGAAAATTTCTTTATGCCTACGCCCTGAAGCGGATGCGCCAGGACGATGCCGCGCTACTGGGCAAGCGCCAGGGTCTTCGCGATCGCAGCGACGACTGCGGATCGGGTCGAGACTTCGCTATACCAGCGCCGCACGTTCGGGAACTTGTCCAGCGACGCACCGATTGCCTGATGGCGCCAAATCCATCCGAAATGGGCGATGTCTGCGATGCTGTATTCGTTGCCGGCGACGTACTCGTGATGTGCGAGGACGTGGTTGAGCACGCCGAGCGCCCGGTCGACCTCCGCAAGCGCGCGCTCCTTGGCTTCAGGCTGCGGTGACTGTATCGACACCAGAAAGGCCTGCAGGAAGGCTGGGCTCAGGCCGGAAGCGTGGAAGAAAAGTTGTTCGAACACCTTTCCGCGACGGGCTCCGTCGCTTGGCAAAAGTTGCCCGCTCTTCTCCGCGAGGTAGACGAGGATAGCGGCGGACTCGCTGAGTACCACTTTGCCGTCCCCGAACTTCGGGGCACGGTCCACCAGTACAGGAACCTTTGCGTTGAGATTCATCTCCTTGAACGCAGCGGTTTTCTGCTCGCCTTGGCGCAGGTTGACCGGGACTAGCCGATAGTCGAGTCCCATCTCTTCCAGCGCGATAGGGACTTTGACGCTGTTTGGCGTCGCGAATGCAAAAACTTCAATCATAGTAATCTCCATAAATTGGGGAGGGCAACGGCACATATGGCGCACCGATTGCAAATGCTTCACGACCGACGGCCATCCAGGCTAATGCGGCCGCCGCCAAGGGTAATCAGGTGCAACAAGCCCCCGGCCATCGCGATATCCTTGAAGAAGTGGATGGCCACCCGGGGCCTTGTTAAACCTGTGCTTGCCCACCGTCGACGAAGATCTCCGTGCCGGCGATGTAGCTCGAATCGGAAGAGGCAAGAAAGGCTGCGACGCTTGCCACTTCTTCGGGGTCGCCTACACGTCCGAGCGGAACTGTCGTCGCCATGTAGTCGAGCAAACCTTGTTGTTGTGCGGCGTCAGGACCTGCAAGGTCGACCAGGCCGGGCGTCTTGATCGGGCCGGGGCTGATGACGTTGACGCGAATGCCGCGCGACTTGAGGTCGAGGGTCCAGCTGCGGGCAAAGTTGCGCACTGCGGCCTTTGAGGCGCTGTAGACGCTGAATGCCGGCGTACCCTTGATGCTGACGTTGGAGCTGGCGAGAATCACCGATGCGCCATCGACCAGCAGCGGGAGCGCCTTCTGGACGGTAAAGAGCACACCCTTCACGTTGCGATTGAATGTGTCGTCATATTGCTCTTCCGTGATGGCGCCCAGGGGCAGCATGGAGCCGCCGCCAGCGTTGACGTACAGTACGTCGATGCGGCCGGCTTCCGCTTTGACGCGTTCGTACAGGTGGTTGAGATCGGTGAGGTTGCCGGAATCCGCCTGGATGCCAGTGGCCTTCGACCCGATCGCTGCGACTGCCTTGTCGAGTTCTGTTTTGCGACGGCCGGTAATGAAAACCTGTGCGCCTTCCATTGCGAAACGCTTGGCTGTAGCCAAACCGATTCCAGAGGTGCCGCCGGTGACAACGGCAATTTTTCCTTCGAGTTTGCGTGACATGAATTTCTCCTTGATTGGGGTGATGTGCTGCTACACGACCAATTTATGGCATCATGGAGATCTTTAAAATAGCAATAATTGAAAATCATCTTTGCAAATTTGAAGATGTCAAAACTACCGGATTTTGAAGGCCTTGCAATGTTTGCCAAAGTCGCCGAGGAGGGCTCCTTCGCCGCGGCCGCCGCAGCAATGGGGGTATCGGTTGCCACGGTGTCCCGTGCCGTCACGCGTCTTGAGGAGCGGCTGGGCGGCCGCCTGTTCAATCGAACCTCGCGACGGCTTTCGCTGACGGACTATGGCCATTCGCTGGCCGAGCGAGCAGGGGCGATGTTCGCGGTGGCCGAGGAGGCGGAGGACTTTGCGCGCGAAACCTCGAGCCGCCCCCGTGGGCTCATCAAGCTGGCGGCGCCGTTGTCATTCGGATCGAGCTGGGTCGCGCCATTGCTGCCTGAGTTCTTTCGGCTCTATCCCGATATTTCGGTAGATCTTCACCTCGGGGACGCGCACGCCGATCTGATCGGCGACGGATTTGACGCGGCCCTGCGTATCGCCATCATGGAAGACTCGTCGCTGGTCGCGCGTCTCATCGCGCCGGTACGCCGATTTGTCGTGGCTTCACCCGCCTACCTGTCAAGATATGGCTATCCCCGGCATCCGCGCGATCTCGGGGTGCACCAATGTCTTTCCTACATGAGCAGGAGCAAGCACGATGTGTGGCGCTTCACCAACCGGGAAAGCGGCGAGGAATGTGCGATCACGCCATCCGGGATGTTACGGGGAACGAGCCTGGAAGCGCTGGTGCCGGCGGTCCTTGCTGGAATCGCCATTACCGAGCTCCCGGAGTTCGCCGCAGCCCAGTTCCTGCGCGAGAAGCAGCTTGAAGCCATATTGACCGATTGGCGCTTACCGGAAGGTGGCCTGTATTTTGTAACTCCCTCCAACCGCGCTCGAGCAGCAAAGATCAGGGCCTTGGCTGATTTTTTCATCTCAAAACTTACCGAGGCAGCATGGCGTGCGGATTAGATTAAGAAATGAAACTCGGCCAGGCCCATGCAGGTCATTGAAGGATTTCAACTTTCGTTACCGTGACAATCAATACATCTGCTCGATAAGACGCAAATAATTATTGGCCGTCGCGAGGTTTAGTGCCAGCTTTTCCGGTGTATGGATTTACGTTACCCTTGGTACTGTAGTTATCGTTTCTGGTGGAGTTGCGGTTGGTAGCATGGTACGAATTAACGTGCGTGCCATTGCTGCGCGTATAGCCATGAACTGTATGGTTTGAACTGTAACTTGAAGCCGAATGGGATGAGTATGAAGAGTGGGATGATGAATGACCTCCACCACGGGCATAAATGCTACCGGAAAGTCCCATCATCATTGCCAATACCGCGATGCCGAGTGCTATACGCATATTCCCCCCGAGTGATTGGTAATTTGAAAATGATAAGAGTAGCATGCTTTATGGCAAGATTTCGGGCGCCGCGTTCGAGGCAAATTTTATTAAAACTCGACAGACTTTATTCTTTCTTTTCAGATATTTCATGTTTTCCTTTGTACGACTATGACTTCGCATAATTTGTATTATGTAAAATTTAATTCGCAGGAAGCGGAGGCTATCTGCAGTATTCGTTGGTTTGCATAAGCTAGCCTCTCGTTCGGTAAGCCTCATGCTCAATCAGAACCTTCCAAATGTCCGAACTTTCATCCGGCTGCACATGTGAGGCCGAGTTCTCCCCCAGAAAACTTGACGGCAAATATGCCTGATTTTAAGGTCGCAGCAACTCGACGATTCTTCTCTCGGATATTGCACCCGGCATAAATAACAATTTAGGCTATGCTTGGCACACACCAGCTCATGCGGGAGTGATGTCAATGACTGTATCGCCTGCCCGCCCTCGCGACGAGGGCGCCGTTGCCGACGCGGCGGCGGATTCACTGTGCAAACTCAGCGCGCGCCCGTGGGTGCTGGCGGCCACGATACTCGCCTCAAGCATGGTGTTTATCGATGGCACCGTGGTCAACGTAGCCCTTCCCGCCTTGCAACGCGCATTCGGCGCCAGCGCATCTGATGTGCAGTGGGTAGTTGAATCCTACGCCCTATTCCTGGCGGCGCTGCTGTTGGTTGGCGGCGCCGCAGGCGACCGCTTCGGGCGGCGGCGCGTGTTTGCCCTTGGCGTCGCGCTATTTGCTGTAGCGTCCATCTGGTGTGGGGTGACTGGCAGCGTCATGCAATTGATTTTCGCCCGAGCGGTGCAGGGAATCGGCGGCGCCTTGCTGGTCCCAGGCAGCCTGGCGCTTATCAGTGCTTCGTTTCCCGAAAACGAACGTGGCAAGGCGATCGGCACCTGGTCCGGTTACACCGCCATCACCGCCGCGATTGGACCGGTGGTCGGCGGATTTCTGATTGAGCATGTTTCGTGGCGCCTGGCATTCCTGATCAACGTTCCGCTCGCCTTGCTGGTCGTGTTCCTCACGTTCAGATATGTGCCGGAAAGCCGCGACCAGCGCGCCTCAGGCAGCCTCGACTGGACCGGCGCTGCACTGGCCAGCATCGGGCTGGGATGCCTGGTCTATGGCTTGATTGAATCGTCGAACAAAGGATGGGGCGACGTTACGGTGATTGCTACGCTGGTTTTGGCTGCGCTGATGATCGCCATTTTCATCGGCGTCGAGTTACGGCATCCAGCCCCTATGCTGCCGCTCGGCTTATTCCATTCCCGCAATTTCAGCGGAGCCAACTTGCTGACGCTCATGCTATATGCGGCGCTTGGCGGCGGCCTGTATTTTCTTCCGATTAACCTGATCCTGGTGCAAGGATATTCCGCGGTCGCCGCTGGCGCTTCGTTGCTGCCATTCGTGCTACTGATGTTTTCCCTGTCAAGGTGGAGCGGCGGACTGGTTGACCGATACGGCGCCAAGAGACCGCTGGTGATTGGCCCGATGATTGCGGCGATCGGCTTTGCCTGGTTCGCCATTCCCGGCGTCGGCGGCAGTTACTGGGCAAATTATTTCCCAGCGGTGCTGATATTGGGATTCGGCATGTCGATCAGTGTCGCGCCGCTAACCACGACGGTCATGAATGCGGTCGACCAGAGCCTTGCCGGCGCGGCATCAGGCGTCAACAACGCCGTTTCGCGTACGGCCGCCCTCCTCGCCATTGCGATTTTCGGAATTGTGATGAACCTGGCGTTCAATGTTAGCCTGGACCGGCATCTCAAGAACTTGAATATTGCCCCGGAAACCCTACACGCGATACAGATGCAGCGTGCAAAACTTGCTGCAATCGAGTTCCCGGAAGAGGCAAGCAAACGGGAGAAAGCGCTCCTGAAAAGCGCAATCAGCCAATCGTATGTATCCGGCTTCCGATGGGTGATGTTGCTCTCCGCATTGTTAGCGTTGGGGAGTGCTCTAAGCGCTCGGGTGTTAATTAGCGCCCATTCTCAAGAAAACAAAAAATCTTGATCGGCTCTCCCTTTAGTTTAACTCGATGCATCTCACTAGCTAAACGACCCAAAATAGCATCTGCCACAGTAGAGTTTTTTCACCTAAATAGCTATGTGACCCGCCTGCCGAAGCTGCCCAATAGCCGCATCGGGAATTGCTGCCGCATCACTGGATATCGGCCGACTATTCTTTGCCATCATGGAAAGGTCAAGTCCAAACCGAGCATCCTGGCAAAGACGAAAGTGACGAGCACCAGGCCCAAGAGCGATAGCACGAAGGCTGCGGCCACCTTGCCGCCCGCGCGTAGCACCGCGCGCTTCTCCTTCCCCTTCTTCCCTTGGTCGTAATGCCACTTGATGGCGAAGAACATGCCCGTGCCGAGCACGAGAACCTTGAACGCAACTAAGACTATAGGGATCCAATCCATCATTTTGAGTATTTCCAGGCTATTGCTTGACACTATCTATCGTGAGGAACACTACCTCAAAACGCTGCTTCAGCAGCTTCATTTTTTGTTCAAGCCATCCCCTCAGGCATCCTGCTTGAATCTTTCATTACATCTTCCTATGAAATAAGAATGGCATCCAGCGGAGTGATTTGCCGAATGCAGACGAGAGAGGAGAAAACGTCAACGACTGCCATGCAAGGATGATGTTGCTGCACGTCCTGAGGCATACTACCTAAAAGCAATTTCCATACATCGAGACAAAATGTCCCAGTTGAAAAACATGCAAGATGAAAATTTGCCGATCTGGGCGCCGCGATTGGCCGTGCACGGCGGGCCACGTTTTTTGCAGATTGCGGATGCGTTGCAGGCGGCGGTGGTAGAAGGATCGCTGAAACCGGGTGACCGTCTACCTCCGCAGCGCCAGTTGGCAGCACAGCTGGACGTCGACCTGACGACGATCACGCGCGCATACGACGAAGCCAGACGCCGCAACTTGTTGGAGGGCCGCGGCGCTCGCGGCACTTATGTCGCGGCGCCGAAAGTCGAATTGACCTCGATCCTCGACCTGAGCATGAATACCCCACCACCGCCGGATGGCGTGGACTTCGACGACATGTTGAAACAAGGTTTGTCTCAAGTACTGATGAGGGCAGATAATGAATTGCTGATGACTTACCACTTGGCCGGGGGAAGCGACTCCGACCGTAACGCTGGAGCCAAATGGCTCGAACCGATGTTTGGACATCTGGATTTTCGACAGGTTGTTGTCTGTCCGGGTGCGCAAGCGGCGATCGCCGCATTGATCCTTGCGCTGACGGAGCCTGGCGATGTCATCCTGGCAGAACCAACGGGTTATCCCGGCCTGCTTGCCGCGGCGACCCAATTCGGCCGGCACATCATTGCGGTGGAAGCGGACAAGCACGGAATGGTGCCTGAGATGCTTGAGGAAGCGTGCCGCCGGCACAAGCCTGGGCTGGTCTACCTCAATCCGACATTACAGAATCCGACCGCCATCACCATTCCGGAACGCCGGCGCAAGGAGCTCGCCAGCATCGCGAAGCGCTGCAATGTACGCATCGTCGAGGACGATCCCTACTGGCTCCTTGCCGATGCCCCGCCACCGCCTATTGCCACGTTTGCCCCGGAACAGGTGTACTACATCTCAACCCTGTCGAAATGCCTGACGCCCGGTTTGCGTGTCGCCTTCGTGCTGATACGCGCCCCGCACGCGCGCGAACGTTTCCTGGTCGCGCTAAGATCATTTGCGCTGATGGTTGCTCCTCTGACGGCCGCACTGGCCACTCAGTGGATCCTCGACGGTTCGGCTGACGGATTGATGGAAGGCGTACGCAACGAGGCGCGCCTGCGCCACTGGATGGCTCGGGATATTCTGGCGGGGCGGTACAGCGGCGCCGGAGACGGCCTGCATGTATGGCTCGAGTTGCCGGCGTATTGGAACTCCTCACAGCTTGCGCGTGCAGCCGGCAGCGAGGGCATCGCAGTCACGCCGGCGGAGGCATTCGCAACCGGCAGCGGATCCGTGAATGCAATCCGGATCTCTTTGGGTAGCATCAAGGACCGTGGACGTTTACAGGCGGGTCTTCAACGGCTGTCTCATCTGCTTGCGCGGCGGCCCGAGTCGTTCAGCGCTGCTGTGGTTTGACTGTCCAGGAAACACGGTGCTTCATCGGGGAGTCCTCTCGATGTGGCCGCACATTGGTTTGCTGCCTCAGCGTTTATTTGTCGTGAGATCACGCGCGAAAGTGAACAGGCTGGAAGAAAGCTGCGTTAAGTTCACATCCGATCAATGAGATTGGAATCGTTTGTTTTGTGATGAGCTCGCAAATCAAGCATAATTGCGGACCTGTTCCTCGATTGAATGAGGTTTTTTCGGTATCCGGCACCGTTTTTGATTGAGGGTGCCTATCGCTTTCAATATTACTTACGACCAACAATTTCCATGAGTCAAGCAAATAACAAGAATACTGTAGCAAACGCCAAAGGCAAGCGCTTCTCCCGACGTAAATTTCTTGGAGCTGCCGTTGGCGCCGCAGCCGTCTGGGGCGGCTACTCGGTCCTGTTCGGCGGCCAATTCCGCGCCGCCAAGGCGGATCGCACGGTGGACGTGCTGCTGATCGGCGGCGGCATCATGAGTGCGACGCTCGGTGTCTATCTGTCCGAGCTGGAGCCTGGCTGGACCTATGAAGTGTTCGAACGCCTGGACCAAGTGGCGGAAGAAAGTTCGAATGGCTGGAACAACGCGGGCACCGGCCACTCGGCGCTCTGCGAACTGAACTACACCCCGATGGACGACAAGGGTGAAGTGCATATTACCCAGGCGATCGGCATCAACGAGAACTTCCAGATCTCGCGCCAATTCTGGTCGCATCAGGTGCGCAAGGGCATTCTGGGCAATCCGCGCGAATTCATCAATTCGACACCGCACATGAATTTGGTCTTTGGTCCGGAGAACCGTGAATTCATTCGCAAACGCGTCGCGGCTTTGAAGGCATCGCCGCTGTTCGCTGGCATGGAAATGACGACGGATCCGACCAAGATTGCTGAATGGATTCCGATCATGGTGGAAGGCCGCAAGCCGGACGAGATGGTCACCGCCACCCGTTCGCCGCTCGGCACCGATGTCAACCTAGGCTCGATTACCCGCCAGTTTTACAAGCATCTCAGCAGCAATGCGGGCGGCAAGATCACCACCGGATATGAGGTACGCTCGATCACCCGCAATGAGGATGGCTCCTGGCGTGTATCGGCTTTCGACATCAAGGATAGTTCCAAGATTCAGACCGTTGATGCACGCCACATCTTCATCGGCGCCGGTGGCGCCGCATTGCCGCTGCTGCAGCTGTCGGGCATTCCTGAGGCGAAGCAGTATGGCGGTTTCCCGGTAGGCGGCGAATTCCTGGTCACGGATAATCCCGCCATTACCTCGCGCCATCTGGCCAAGGTCTACGGTCTGGCGGATACGGGTTCGCCACCGATGTCGGTGCCGCATCTGGATACCCGAGTGCTGGATGGTAAAACCGTGCTGCTGTTCGGGCCGTTCGCCACCTGGTCCACCAAATTCCTCAAGAACGGATCGTATTTCGATATCGCGAAGGCAACCACGCCCTCCAATATCATTCCGCAACTTCAAGTCGGCGCCCATGAGTTTGCACTCGTCAAATATCTCGCGCAGCAATTGGAGCTGTCCAGGGAAGACAAGATGACGGCGTTGCGCCGCTACATGCCTGAGGCAAAGGACGAAGACTGGCGTTTGTGGCAAGCCGGCCAGCGTGTGCAGATCATCAAGAACATCCCCGACAAGGGCGGCGTATTGAAGCTGGGTACCGAAGTCGTGGTTTCTGAAGATCGCTCCGTGTCTGCATTGCTGGGCGCGTCACCTGGCGGCTCTACCTCGCCAGCGATCATGCTGTCACTGCTGGAGAAAGTTTTCCCCGATCGGATGAAGACACCTGCCTGGCAGAAAAAAATTCGCGAGATCGTTCCCACTTATGGACAAAAGCTCAATGAGAACCCGCAGCTGCTTGCGACGACATGGGCAAGCACCGCTGAAACTTTGCAATTGACTATCGCATCGCCAAGTTTGGAAGGCTTCGTTCAAGGGGCCGCTCCCATCGAGCACCCTGGACAAGTGAAAAAAGTGCCAGATATCGCGCTGTAGCGCTGCGAAGCTCAATTTAAGCGACATCCACTTACTCCCTATCTGGTTGGCAATAGGGTCAGAGCCGAATATTGCCACGTGAATATTCGGCTCTCCCCCAACCGGCTCCGACTGTCAAAACGTCGCGGAGCTCGCGCTGCAGAGTCCGGACGGGGCGGCAATGCTCTTTTCCACCGCATCGCTCATACCGATGCATCAATAAGTCTTCACCGCAACCGGCACGCTATTGGTGAAACGATAGACCGTCACCGGGGAATTCTTCAGATCCCTGTTTTGATCGAATTCGTAAGAACCTGCAATGCCTTTATAGCTGACGGTCGCCATCGCCGGAGCAAACTTTTTCGGATCCACCGAATTGGCTTTCTTCATTGCCTCTGCAACCACCATTACCCCGTCATAGAAGGATATTGAATACATCAACGGCTTCAGCTGGAAGCGCTTTTCATAGCGTGCCGAAAAGTCTTTACCGAGCGGATTCTGGTCAAGAATGATGCCGCCGACCGTACACAAGACTTTTTCATCAACCGCATCGCCGCCGAGTTTCCCCATCTCGGCATTGCAGATGCCGTCGCCGCCCATCAGGTAAACATTCATCCCCAGCTGCTTCATCTGGCGCTTCATCCCGGACCCCTGGCTGTACATGCCGCCATAGAATATGCCGTCCGGTTTTTTGCTCTTGATGGAAGTAATGATGGCGTTGAAATCGGTGGCCTTGTCGTTGGTGTAATCGCGCCCGATAATTTCAATGCCGTTGGCCTTGGCCTTCTTGATGAATTCATCCGCGACGCCGACGCCGTAGGCGCTGCGGTCATCGATCACCGCGACTCTTTTCAGGGCTATTTCCTTTGCTGCGTAGATGCCCATCGTGCCGCCCAGCGCGTTGTCGCTAGGCGTCACCCTGAACACGTAGGGATAGCCTTGCGTGGTTATTTTCGGATTGGAGGCGATCACCGCGAGCACGATCTGCGCATCGTTGTATACCTTGGAGGCAGGCATCGCGACCCCTGAGTTGTACGGTCCTATCACTGCCTTGACGCCCTCATCAACCAGTTTCTGCGCCACCTGCACGCCGATTTTCGGATCGGCCTGATCGTCTTCGTTGAGCAGCTGGAACTTGATTTTCGAACCGCCAATCACCAGTCCTTGCTGGTTGAGCTGATCAATCGCCATTTGTGCGCCGTTCTGGTTGTCCTTCCCGATCGCCGCTTGCGCTCCCGACAATGGGCTGGTCAGGCCGATTTTGACGATTTGCTCACCGGCGCCGAAACACAATGCCGGCATGAGCGCCGCTGTCACGCCAAAGCCTGCCAAGGCCTGCTGAAAAGATATTTTGTCCATGACCATCTCCAAGTTGATGTTTGAGAGAACACAAATCCCATTCTTGCCACGCGATTTCCTGAATCCGGATCTGTATTTTTTGCGCCCCTGCCGCCCTGCACTTCCTGCTTTCAGTTAAAACGATCCGCTGCATACGGCGCCAGGCTGAACGGCGCAGTCCGGCCGGCGACCAGGTCTGCAACCACGGCGCCGCTCAGGCCGCCCAAGGTCAGGCCGATATGCTGGTGGCCGAATGCATAAATCACACGTGCCGATGCGCGCGATCGGCCCATCACGGGAAGGCCGTCCGGCAATGTCGGCCGGAAGCCCAGCCAGGATTCGCTGGGGGCGGTCAACGCCGGCAAGGCGCGCTGCGAGGAAAATCGCAGCAATTCCAGCAGCCCTTGGTGTTTGCGCGGGTTCAGGCCGGCCAGTTCGACCGTGCCGGCCACGCGGATGCCTTTTTCCATCGGTGTCATGTAGAAACCCCGCTCCGCCCAGCCGACCGGGCGCGAGATGAGATTGGCGGTGCCGGGATAGGTGATGTGGTAGCCGCGTTCGGTGTCTAGAGGAATGCGGTCGCCGCACTGCATGGCGAAGGGGCGCGAGTGTGCGCCGGTGCAGACCGCGACGTAGTCATGGGCCGCGCCGCCTGCGGCGGTTTCCAGCAGCACGCCATTCGGTTGCGGCTTGATGGTATTTACGGCACGGGTCTCCATGCGCAAGCCCGATTGGCTTAGCCAGGTCTCCAGGGTTTTCAGAAAGGCCTCCGGGTCAGACAAAAACCAGGAGCCGGAAAACAGGACGCCGCGGTCGAAAAGAGGGCTCAATTGCGGTTCCATTTGCTGGACCTGCTCGCGGCTGACAATGCTGAAATCGACGCCAAGCGAGCGCCGCAAGGTTAACGCCGGCTCCGATGCACGGAAGGCCGCCGCCCCCGAATATAGATACAGGCACTCGCTGGGACGGATGAACTGCGCCAGGTTTGCCTGTCCGATCATTTCACGATAGCCGTCATGTGCGCGGCTCAGCAGCACCGACAGAGCGCCGGCGGAAGCCGCATAGCGCCGTTCCGTCGAGTTCCACAGGAACCGCGCCAGCCACGGCGCCAATTGCGGCAGGTAACTCCAGCGCAGGCGAAACGGGCTGTCCGAAGATAGCAAGAAACGGGGCAGATCCCGGAACACCGACGGATTGTTTACCGGGATGCACGCATAGTTGGCAAAGGTGCCCGCGTTCCCATACGAGGCGCCGCCGGCGACGCCGGCCGGATCGTACACGGTGACCTGGTGACCGTCCCGCATCAGCCAATACGCTGCCGACAGGCCAACAAAACCAGCGCCGAGAACTGCCACATTTGCCATGACCGGCCCGCCCGTAGATAAAGGAATGTCCAAGTACGCCGAGCTTTCCGCTGCAGACCGTCCGCACCGGGCGTGCTCTTCTACTTTAGATGGGAATACAAATAATTTTAGTATCCACACAAAATTTACAATTCACATATTTACATAAGTTTTGTATGGGTACAAGATATTTTTATCCTTCCTTTCTGGCAGCCACAAACTCTTATCTACCAGCAATGTTGTTGATAATTGGAAGAACAAGACTGGGTTACAATGCCCGTGTTTGCACGATTCAAATTATTTTTGTATGGAGCCATTCTCTTGCCAAAACACGAAAATCGTCGTTTCGCCCCTCCCCTGCGCGGCCCCGGACTGGCAAAACCGTTCACCTACCAGGAGCTGGCTGCCAAGCTGGAAGCCGACATCCGCAGCGGTGTCTATGCGCCGGGGAGTTGCCTGCCGCCGCAGCGGCAACTGGCGGAGGAAATGGGCATCAATGTCTCGACCGTGTCGCGCAGCTATCGCGAATTGCAGCTAAGCGGACTGGTGATCGGTAGCAAGCGGCGCGGTTCGATGGTGACCGGCGGCGCGATGCCGCATGTGCCGGCCGTCGGCCCGTCCCATTCCAACGGCATTGACCTGACCGTGAACCGTCCGGCGACGCGCGATTATCTTGACCAGCTGGCGCTGACCATGGCCGTTCTGCCGAAAGATCCGCGTTTTGTCGAATTGCAGGAGTATCAGCCGCCGCAAGGTCCGTCCTGGGCCAGGACCGCTGGCGCGAAATGGATGGCGGCGCCCGGCTTTGAGCCGGACCCTGAGAATGTCGTTGTCACCAGCGGCGCGCAGCATGCGCTGTACGCGGTGATGAACAGCCTGATGGGAATCGACGGTGCAATACTGGCGGACCGCTTGACTTACTATGGCTTGAAGGCATTGGCGCCGGTATTCCATTTCGAGATCGTCGGAGTGGCCAGCGACGCTCAGGGCATGTTGCCGGAAGTGCTTGAGCGCGAGTGCGCAACACGCAAGGTGAAGGCGATTTTCATCGTGCCGAACTTCCAGAATCCTACCGTCGTTGTCATGAGCCTGGAGCGCCGGGCCGCGCTGGCGGAAATTGCTCGGCGCCATGACGTTCAGATCATTGAAGATGATGTCTACGGCCCCTTGGTCGATCAGCGCCTGCCGCCGCTGGCAAGCTTGTGCCCTGAGCGCACGTATCACATTTCGTCGACTTCAAAACTGCTGGCTCCTGGCTTGCGCCTCGGCTTTTTGGCGACACCGCCGCACCGTGCCGCGATTGCCGCCGAAGCGGTGCGCACCACCGCCTGGATGCCGGCGCCGATCTCCATGCTGATCGCCTCCTTGTGGATCGAAAACGGCATCACAACCCAGCTGCTCGCAGCGCAACGCAAAGAACTGAAATATCGCCACGATCTGGCGCATGGCATACTCAACGGCGCACAGGTCAGCAGTGATCCCGCATGCATGTTTATCTGGCTGGTCCTGCCAGCTCCCTGGCGCGCCGATGACTTCGCAGCCAACGCAAAGGCGCGCGGCGTTAGTGTGATGCCGGCTTCGGCATTTGCTGTCGATCGCTCGGAAAGCGAACACGGCGTAAGAATCAATCTTTCCAGCGCTTCGTCGCGGGAAGACCTGATCGTGGCGTTGAAGATCCTTGCGGAAACGCTGAATGATCGCCCGCGGGCGCTTTACGGCAATGTTTAAGCGCTGGCATAGTCAATATGCAACGTGTCGGCGGCGCCTTGCCGTCCTTGCTGCCGGCGCCAACGTCGATCAACGATGCCTGCTCGATGGTTTTCTTGCCCGACGCGATCAAGCAATCATGTAGCACTATCCGGCAACTTGACACCTTGCGACTTTTTATCCAATATCACGCGCATCGGGAAATTTAATCCCGATGCACATTTCCTGTTTCATGATCCATATTGAAGCAGCTGAAACCAGCGCAAAATCCACACTTGCCAATCGAGGTTGCCCCAGCCGGCTCACATTCCTGAGCCTGCACGCTGAACGCCATTCACACGTTTCTGACTCGATCGGGACGATGAATTGAAACTCCGCCGCCAAGGCGGCAAGTTGCGTTGCATTTGCGGATTGCTTACCACTGCTGATCGTCAGCGAACCGCCCTTCTCCTTTTTGACAATACATCTTGGCGCCAAGGCGCTGAAGGAATTTTCCATGATTCATGACGTCGTGATCGCCGGCGCAGGTCCGGTCGGCTTATTTCTCGCCTGTGAGCTCCGGCTCGCAGGCATCTCGGTGCTGGTGCTGGAGCAAGCCGAGGACCCGCGTTCCCCGTTAAAGCGGCTGCCGTTCGGCATGCGCGGACTATCAGCGCCCACCATCGAAGCTTTCTACCGTCGCGGGCTGTTGAACGACATAACGACGCCGCCCCGCGCGAAAGATGGCGCGGGAAACAGCCCTGCCTCAAGTGCCGGGCCGGAGATGCAACAGCCGCGCCGCCAGGCCGGCCATTTCGCCGGCATCCCGTTCGACTACGACAACGTCGATGCCTCGCAATGGCCGTATCGCCTGCCAAGCCCGGCCACCACCAACATGGCGGCTGAGATGGAGCGCATCGAATCCGCCTTGGCCGCTCGCGCAAGCACGATGGGGGTCGAAATCAGGCGCGGCCTCGGCGTCGAAGACATCGACCAGTCGGATGATGAAGTGGCCATTCGAACCAATGGCGAAACTTTTCGCGGACGCTGGCTCGTCGGTTGTGACGGCGGCCGCAGCACGGTGCGCAAGGCAGGCGGCTTTGAGTTCGCCGGCACCGATCCCGAATTCACCGGCTATTCCGTCCAGGTCGAGATTGGCGACCCTGGCAAGCTTGGCTCAGGCCGCACCTACACGCCGACCGGCATGTATTTTCAATCGCGGCCCGGGACCATCGCAATGGTCGAGTTCGACGGCGGCGCTTTCCACCGGACCCAGCCGATCACACTTGAGCACGTACAGGCGGTGTTACGCCGTATCTCCGGCGCCGAGGTCACCCTGGCTGCCCTCCAGCTTGCCGCCACCTGGACCGATCGCGCTTACCAGGCGAAGGCCTACCGCAAAGGACGGGTGCTGCTCGCCGGCGACGCCGCGCACATCCACTCCCCTTTGGGCGGCCAGGGGCTTAACCTCGGGCTTGGCGACGCCATGAACCTTGGTTGGAAACTTGCTGCTACCATCCGCGGCCGCGCGCCGGCCGGCCTGCTTGACAGCTATTCGAGTGAACGGCAGCCGGTGGGAGCCCAGGTCCTTGACTGGTCACGCGCCCAAGTCGCGCTGATGCGGCCAAGCGTGCATTCGCGCGCGCTCGAAGCGATCATCCGCGATCTCATCGACACGCGCGACGGCGCAACATACTTCGCCGAGCGCGTATGGGGTGTTTCCCTCCGTTACGAGCTTGGCGGCAGCCACCCTCTGGTGGGCCGCAGCGCTCCTGATTTCGAGTTGGCCGATGGGACAAAGCTCGGTGCGCTCCTCAGCAAGGGGAACGGCCTGTTCCTGGACTTTGACGCTGGCAGGCCGTTTCAGGCGCTTGCAGGCGGCTGGGGCGATCGGATCGCGTATGTTGCCAGTGACGCCAAGGATCGCCTGGGCTTGAGCGCTGTACTGGTACGCCCCGACGGCGTCGTCGCCTGGGCTGCCGAGGCCGCCCCCAGTCACGAGGAAGCTGCGCGAGCCGCGTCGCAATGGTTCGGCGAACCCGGAAAGATGGGTTGATTTGCCGGAGCCGGCCAGGTGAAATATTGGAAGAAACCTCGGAAGTTTCAACTACTCGGCGGGGATCCGTCCGCTGTCATTTGCATCCAAACGTTATATTTTAATGGGAATAACGTAATATACGTTTCAGCCGCAATCGCCTCGATTGCAAAACCGCCTGGAAAACCTGCTTTGGCGGGTATTCATAACGTAGCCGGGTCGAAATCCTTATCGTTTCCATGTTTATAAGACAGCTCAAATATTTGGTGACATTGGCAGACATAGGACACTTCTCACGCGCCGCAGAAGCATGCCATGTATCGCAACCGGCTCTTTCCAATGCCATCCGCAACCTTGAAAAGGAACTTGATCTCAGCCTGGTGCGCCGCGGCAGGAATTATGAGGGGTTGACGGCGGAAGGCGAACGCGTTGTCGGCTGGGCGCAGCAGATGCTGTCGAGCTATGACGCAATGCGCCAGGAGACTGTCGATGCGCATAAAAACTTGTCCGGAACCTTGCGCATCGGCGCCATTCCAACCACGATGCCGATCGTCCCCTTGCTGACCCAGTCCTGCCAGGCCAGCTACGACCAGATCAAGGTCACCGTCCTGTCTCTGTCTTCCGATGAAATTGCGCGCCGCCTGGATACCTGCGACATCGATATAGGATTGACTTTCATGGACGACAAGTCGATGGAGGGTTTCCAGGTTTATCCTTTGTTTGTTGAGCGTTACGTGCTCGCCGTGCGTAACGGTTCCGTGCTCCAAGGCCGGACATCATTGACCTGGGCCGAGGTGGCGGAACTGCCCTTGTGCCTGCTGACCGCCAACATGCAAAGCCGCCGCATCGTCGACGCCGCCTTCCGGCGCGCAGGCGTCAGCCCGCGCATCCGCATGGAGAGCGATTCGATTTTCGCCCTGTATTCCCAGCTGCGCTGCAGCGATTTTTGCGCGATTGTGCCGCACAGTGTGCTGAGCCTGATCGAGTTGCGGCAGGAAATCGCCATGGCGCCGATCACCCCTGGACTTTCGCGCGACATAGGTCTCGTCGTGCGCCGCCAGGATACCTACTCGCCGGTCATCGCGGCGGCGCTTGAAATGGCGCTCAAGACACCGCTGCAGGCGCGCTTCGACAGTTTGATAAGCGGCGTGTATTGAACGATTGCTTTACGGTATTGGATCGTTGACGGTGAACCGCCCAGAATCCTCCATGTCGCCTTGCTTGTAAACCAGCAACGGCAACGACATCAACCTACCAGGAGGATTCAAATGGCAAAAATTGTCTGTGTTCTGTATGACGACCCGGTCACCGGCTATCCGAAAACCTACGCCCGCGACGACCTGCCGCAGCCGGAACGCTATCCGGATGGGCAAAGCCTGCCTACGCCGAAAGGCATCGACTTCAAGCCCGGCGCGTTGCTGGGGAGCGTCTCGGGCGAACTAGGCCTGCGCAAATACCTGGAAGCCCAGGGCCATCAACTGGTGGTCACTTCCAGCAAAGACGGCGACAACAGCGTTCTCGACCGCGAACTGCCGGATGCCGAGATCGTCATTTCCCAGCCGTTCTGGCCGGCATACATGACCGCCGAGCGCATCGCCAAGGCCAGGAAACTGAAAATGATCGTCACGGCCGGCATCGGTTCAGACCACACCGACCTGCAGGCGGCGATGGAGCGCAACATCACGGTCGCCGAAGTGACCTACTGTAATAGCCACAGCGTGGCCGAGCACGTCGTCATGATGATACTGGCACAGGTGCGCAATTACATTCCGTCCTACAACTGGGTGGTCAAGGGCGGCTGGAATATCGCGGATTGCGTGGCGCGCTCCTATGACCTGGAAGCCATGAATGTCGGTACGGTCGCCGCCGGCCGCATCGGCTTGCGGGTCTTGCGCCTGCTTAAGCCGTTCGACGTCAAATTGCATTACCTGGACCGCCACCGCCTGCCTGAGGCCGTGGAAAAAGAGTTGAACCTGACCTACCACTCCAGCCTGGAAAGCCTCAGCAAGGTATGCGACGTCATCACCCTCAACTGCCCCCTGCATCCGGAAACGGAGCACATGGTCAATGAGAAGTCGCTGAAAAATTTCAAGCGCGGCGCCTACCTGATCAACACCGCACGCGGCAAGCTGTGCGACCGCGACGCCATCGTCAGCGCGCTGGAGAGCGGACAGCTGGCCGGTTATGCCGGCGACGTCTGGTTCCCGCAGCCGCCTCCGAACGACCATCCATGGCGCACCATGCCGCACCATGGCATGACGCCGCACATTTCCGGAACCAGCCTCTCGGCGCAGACGCGCTATGCCGCAGGCACCCGGGAAATCCTGGAATGCTATTTCGAAAACCGGCCGATCCGCGACGAGTACCTGATCGTTCAAGGCGGCAAGCTGGCAGGGGTAGGCGCGCATTCCTACAGCAAGGGCAATGCCACCTCAGGATCTGAAGAGGCAAGCCGTTTCAAGAAAGCTTAAACCGGCCGCAGGCCTGTGAATTCAGGCCTGCAGCATTCCACGCGTGGAAACCGCCTGTCGCGCCAGGCCCACGCATGATTAACAGCGGTCATGCGCCCCTGCCCCATTTGGAATGACCAAATTGTCATTCATTTGTAATGCATTTGCCCTCCCTCCTGCCCTACCCTGTTTTCCTGGAATCCCTCGGTGCAATTATCGGATCCGCCCTCAACGTCACGCGCCATTCGGCGCAGAATATTGTTGTAATGACTTGGCGGAACCGGCGACTAATCTGTTGTAGCCCGGGAAACGGTGAAAGACTGCATTGCCGCAGCTGACACGATGCCGATCGCATTGATAACGGAGAAAAAATGATCTTGTTTTTGCTGGTGTTCCTTGGCGGCGTGCTGACCATTCTCAGCCCTTGCATCCTGCCGGTTTTGCCTTTCGTGTTTGCCCGTGCCGAACAGCCGTTCCTGCGGTCCGGCCTGCCGATGCTGGCCGGCATGGCCGCAACCTTCGCCGGCATCGCGTCGCTGGCGGCGGTAGGCGGCGCCTGGGCTGTGCATATCAACCAATATGGCCGCGTGCTGGCGCTCGTCATGCTTGCGGCATTCGCGCTGACGCTGCTGTCCAAGCGCCTGGCCGATATGGTTGCAAAGCCATTCGTTTCGCTGGGAAACCGCCTGGTGCAAGGCGCATCGGATAACCAGGGCGGTTCCGGCGCGGTGCAGGCGTTCTTGCTGGGCATCGCCACCGGCCTGTTGTGGGCGCCGTGCGCCGGTCCTATCCTGGGGCTGGTGCTCACCGGCGCAGCCATTTCCGGTCCGAATGCGCACACTTCGCTGTTGTTGTTTGCCTATGCGGCTGGTGCGGCAACATCGCTTGGCGCCGCATTGCTGATTGGCGGCCGCGTCTTCACGCTGATGAAAAAATCGCTGGGCGCGGGCGAATGGATCCGGCGCGGCCTGGGCGTGGCGATTCTGCTGGCTGTCGTCGCCATTGCCGCCGGCTGGGACACCGATGTCCTGACGCGCTTGTCGCTCAACAGCACCAACCGCCTGGAACAATCCCTGATTGAACGGATCAAGCCCGCGCCTGCCGACGATGCTGCCATCGCAATGAGCGGCGGCAACGCCATGATGAGCAGCGCGGGGAAACATCGGGAGCCGGGCGTTGAAGGCCAGCTCCCTTCTTTGGCGGGCGCGACGGCGTGGATCAACTCAGCGCCGCTGACGCCAGAGGCATTGCGCGGGAAAGTCGTCCTGGTCGATTTCTGGACTTACTCTTGCATCAATTGCCTGCGCTCCCTTCCTTACGTCAAGGCCTGGAGCGAGAAATACAAGGACTATGGCCTGGTCGTGCTAGGCATCCACGCTCCTGAATTCGCCTTTGAAAAAGACCTGACGAACGTGCAGCGCGCGGTCAATGAAATGAACATCGGCTATCCCGTGGCGCTGGACAACAACTTCAGCATCTGGCAGTCCTTCAATAACCAGTATTGGCCGGCACATTACTTTATCGACGCGCAAGGCCGGATCCGAGGCCATCATTTCGGCGAAGGCAACTATGACGAATCGGAAATGCTGATCCGCCAGCTTCTGGCTGACGCCGGCGCAAAGAACCTTCCGGCGCCGGCTGCATCGATCCATGCCGGCGGCGTGCAAGCCGCGGCCGACAACGAGCATATGCAGTCGCCGGAGACCTACCTGGGGTATGAACGTGCCGACGACTTCGCGGCAGCGCCGGAGCTTCAGCCGGACCGTGTGGCCGAATACCGGCTGCCGAAGCCCTTGGCGCTCAATCAGTGGGGGCTGGACGGCAAGTGGCAAGTCGACAAGGAAAAAGCCGTGCTGGCCGGCGCAACAGGCAAGATCTCTTTCCGCTTTTATGCACGCGACCTGCATTTGGTGATTGGCCCCGGCGCGGACGGAAAGCCGGTGCGGTTTCGCGTCACGCTTGACGGCCAGCCGCCTATGCAATCGCACGGCGCTGACATCGGCGACAAAGGCGACGGCACAGTCCGAGAACAACGGCTCTATCAGCTGATCAGGCAGACTGGCAATGTCGGCGAACACACCTTTTCCATCGAATTTCTCGACGGCGGCGCTCAGGCGTTCGCATTCACTTTTGGCTAGGAGGCGATATGAATATCCCGGATAACAAGGCAAAGGCCGGTGCAACCGCGCCGAATGCCCAGCGCCGCATGTTCATGAAAATGGGCTTGGGCGCCGTCGCGGCCGGCAGCTTGCTGGGGCGAGCCGTAGCGGCGCCGCTGGCCACTGCAAACCCGGGCACTGAAGTGACCATCGATCTGTTTTCTCCTGCGGGAAAACTCGACAAGACGGTCCGCCTCCCGAAACTGGTAAAGACCGACGCTGACTGGCGCAAGCAGCTCTCCGAGACCTCCTACCTGGTTGCACGTCAAGCAGGAACGGAGCGGCCGTTTACCGGCAAAGACTGGAATAACCACAAAGATGGCTTGTATCGATGCATCTGCTGCGATACCGCGCTATTCG
The DNA here is from genome assembly GCF_059418905.1 of Collimonas sp. GW821-FHT07E08. Taxonomy (NCBI): domain Bacteria; kingdom Pseudomonadati; phylum Pseudomonadota; class Betaproteobacteria; order Burkholderiales; family Oxalobacteraceae; genus Collimonas; species Collimonas sp. GW821-FHT07E08. The sequence goes on from NZ_JBWKQR010000017.1 coordinate 75,254, forward strand.
ACTCCAAAACCAAGTTCGAATCGGGCACCGGCTGGCCGAGTTTCTGGCAACCGATTTCAGCAACTAACGTTGTCAGCGAAACCGACCGCAGTTTTGGCATGCAGCGCACGGCGGTATCTTGCCGTTTGTGCGATGCTCATCTGGGGCACGTATTTGACGATGGCCCCAAGCCGACCGGCCTGCGCTATTGCATGAACTCGGCAGCCATGCGATTTGCCGCCCGCGCATGAAATTGCAAGTTCAGCAGGCGGCGGCCCGGTACCAACTGATCCTGGGCCGCCGCCTGTGATGCCGGCATTCGGTTCAGCCCGTCCGCGGCTGTTGCAGCGTGCTGTCATTCGTCGCCAGGTACAAGCGTTTGTAACGTTCATAGCGCGGCTTGAGACGTGCCGCTAGCGCGGCGGACGGCACAATCAGCTCATCCCCCGGCAAGCTGCTGCACACCACCTCCGCCGCTTCGCCGGTAGCCGCCATGCGCGCCAGCCGGGCAGCACCGAAGGCAGCGCCAAGGTCGCCATCGACCGGCCGCTGCAGCGCAAAGCCGCAGGACGAGGCTACCAGCGAGCCCCAGAAACGGCTGCGGGCGCCGCCGCCGACGAATACGGCCTGGCTGATGCGCGTGCCTGCCGTGCCTAGCGCTGCGTAGCCGTCGGCCAGCGAGAATGCCACGCCTTCCATCACGCTATAGGCAATCGCAGCGGCATCGGTATTCGAGCTCAGGCCGAAGAACATGCCGCTGGCCTGGGCATTGTTGTGCGGCGTGCGTTCGCCGTTCAGGTAGGGCAGGAAAATCGGCGCCGTTTCGATCACGGCGTCTTCCGCCAGCCGCGCAAACGCCGCTTCACTGCTGTGCCCGGTCAGGCGCGTAGCCCATGACAGGCTGGTGGTGGCGGCCAGCGTTACGCTCATCTGGCACCAGCGCTGCGGCAAGGCGTGGCAGAAAGCATGCATCGCCTGCGCCGGGTTCGGCGAGAAATGATCGTTCGAGACGAATATCACGCCCGAGCTGCCGAGCGACACCACGGCGCTGCCGGGGGCCACGGCCCCCACCCCGACTGCCGCGGCGGCATTGTCGCCGGCGCCGCCGGCTACCAGCACTTTGCCGCTGAAGCCCCATTGGCGGACCAGGTCGTCCTTCAGCTGGCCGGCCACATCGCGCCCCTCGATCAAGGCAGGCATCTGCTCGCGGCCCAGGCCGGTCGCCTCCAGCATGCGCTCCGACCAGTCGCGCCGGGCGACATCCAGCCACAAGGTGCCCGCGGCATCCGACATGTCCGACACCAGTTCACCCGTAAGGCGGTAGACCAGGTAATCCTTGGGCAGCAATACCTTGGCGATGCTGCGGAACACGGCCGGCTCATGCTTTTGCAGCCATAGCAGCTTGGGCGCGGTGAAACCCGGCATGGCCAGGTTGCCGGTGATCTGGCGCGATTCCGGCACCAGCGCTTCCAGTTCGATGCATTCGGCGAAAGAACGGCTATCGTTCCACAGGATCGCCGGCCGCAGCACACGATGGCGCGCATCGAGCAGGACGGCGCCGTGCATCTGGCCCGAGACGCCGATCGCGCGCACCGCGGCAAATGCCGCCGGCGCCGCTGCCCGTAATTGATCCAGGGCGTCGCAGGTCGCTTGCCACCAGTTTTCAGGACTTTGTTCCGACCACAGCGGATAGGGCCTGCCGATGCTCTGCTTGACGGCGCTGCTGGCGATCGCTTTGTTGCCGCCATCCACCAGCATGGCTTTGATCTCGGAAGTGCCGAGGTCGATTCCCAGGTACATGAATGAATCCTTCTTTTTTATTGGGTTGCGGACTGGCTGGATCCGCAGCTGCCTTGCGTAAGATGGCAGGCCCTGAACTTGGACGGCGACATCTGCTTTTTCTGCAAGAACTGGTGATTGAAATGCGAGACGTTATTGAAGCCCACCCGGTAACAGATATCGGTCACCGACAGCTCGCTGTTCATCAGCAGTTCGCAGGCGCGGTTGAGCCGCAGATGGTTGACGTACTGGACGAAGGTCAGTCCGGTATTCTTGCGGAAGAAGCGCGAGAAGGCGGCGCCGGCCATGCGCGCCAGCTCGGCAACGTCGGCTTCCCTCAGGTCGGCGGTGTAGTTTTCCAGGATATACGCCAGCACCTGATTGATGACGGCGTTGCGGCGCTGGTCGATGCTGGGGTCGTAGCTGGGGCTGGCCAGCCGCACGCGCGGCGCATGCGACAGGAAATCCAGCAGGTCCAGGAACAAGATCACACGCCGAGTATCGCTGGCGTTGAGCATGGCGCTCAGCGCTTCATGCGCGCGCGCCTCCGCTTCCTTGCCGAACTGGACGCCAAGGCGCGCTTCGTCGAGCAGGTTCTGCACCTGGCCGAATTCGGGAAACAGCGCCATGCAATCCTGTATGAATTCGGCGCCGAACTGCAGCACCAGGTCGCGCTCCGCCACGCTGGCGCCGGGCGCCAGTTCGCTCACCCAGTTGTGCGGAATGTTGGGGCCGGTGAACACCAGGTTGCCCGGCCCGCAATCGCCGATGTAGTCGCCGACAAACATCTTGCCGCGGGTCTCGCGCAGGTAGTGCAGCTCGTACTCGGGATGGTAGTGCCAGCGCGCCACCTGGTGCGGATAACCATGCGACCAGACGCGGAACGACTGGTACTGCACTTTCTGGATAAGCTCAAGGTCTGGCTGCATGGTGTCGTCTCCTGTTGTTGTCTGTAGCCAATAAATATCAATGGCGCACTACCAGGCTGCGACCTGTCTCTGCATCGAACACATGCAGGTCGTTCATCGAGACATTAAAGCATACTTGCTCCCCCATCCGCGGGCAACGGTTGGCCGGCACCAGCGCAGTGATTTCGCGCCCGGCATGCAGCAGGCTGACCAGCGATTCGGCTCCCAGCAGTTCCACCAGGTCGACCTGCCCCAGTATTTCAACCTGCTGGTCGCCGGCGCTGGTGGTGAACATGTGGTTGGGCCTTACCCCGAGCACGACGGATTGGTCGTCGCCGATGGCAAACAACGATTGCGGCAGGCGCCACCGGGCTTGGCCGCTGTCGAGCACGGTCATCCCATCCTTATGGCTGGCGACGCAATCGATGAAATTCATGGCCGGCGTGCCGATGAATCCGGCGGCGAACCTGGATACCGGGTGGTTGTAAATTTCCGCCGGCGTGCCGACCTGCTCGATCCTTCCCGCTTTCAGGAGCACGATGCGGTCGGCCAGCGTCATCGCTTCCAGCTGGTCGTGGGTAACGTAGACCGAGGTGGTCGCCAATTGCCGGTGCAGGCGCTTGATGTCGCCGCGCAGCTGGGCGCGCAGCTTGGCGTCCAGGTTGGACAGCGGCTCGTCGAACAGGAATACCGCCGGCGTCTTGATCATGGCGCGGCCGATCGCTACCCGCTGCTGCTGGCCGCCTGACATCTGCTTCGGCTTACGCTGCAGCAGCGGCTCCAGGCTGAGCATCTGCGCCACTTGCCCGACCCGCTGGCCGATCTCGCTTTCCGGCGTCTTCAGGCGGCGCAGGCCAAAGGCCATGTTGTCGTACACCGTCATGTGCGGATACAGGGCGTAGTTCTGGAACACCATGGCGATATCGCGTTCGCGCGGCGGCAAGTCATTGACCTGCCTGGCGCCGATATGCAAGGCGCCGCCGCTGATTTCCTCCAACCCCGCCATCATGCGCAGGATGGTCGATTTGCCGCAGCCGGAAGGGCCGAGCAGCACGATGAATTCAGCGTCCGCGATCTCCATGCTGAAGTCGTGGACCACCGGATTGCCTTCGTAATGTTTTACTAGCTTGTCGCAAACAATGCTGGCCATGGTGCTTACTCCAATTCGATCTGGATCTTGACGTCGTGCGGATTGCCGCTGGCGGCCGCGTCGAAGGCGGCGACGCCGTCGGCGAATTTGAACGAGCGCGAAATGAATGGCTTGACATTGATCTTGCCGGAAGCGATCAAGGCCAGCGCGCGCGGGAAGATATTGGCATAGCGGAACACCGATTCGATGCGGATTTCCTTGGCCAGGATCGCCACGATATCGATCGCCACCTTGTCAGCCGGCAAACCCACCAGCACCAGGCTGCCGCCCGGGCACAACAGGTCGAAGATGCCGTCGTAAGCCTTGTCGCTGCCGCTGGCCTCGAACACTATATCGGCGCCCCACTCGCCGCTCAGGCCGGTGACCACCTCCAGCAGCGACTGCTGGCGCAGGTTGACCGTGGTGATGCCGGGATAGGCGTGGATCAGGTCCAGTTTTTCCTGCACCAGGTCGCAGATCACCACCCGGCTGCAGCCGCCGGCCAGCGCCGCCAGCGCCGTCATCATGCCGATTGTGCCGGCGCCCATCACCACCGCCAGGTCGCCCGGCTTGATCCTGGCCTTGGTGGCGGCCTGCAAGCCGATCGCCAGCGGTTCGACGATTGCGCCTTCGGCGAAGCTGACATTGTCCGGCAGCTTGAAAGTAAACGCGGCCGGATGCGAGACAAACGGCGTCAGGCAGCCGTGGACCGGCGGCGTCGCCCAGAAGCGCACGGCCGGGTCGAGGTTGTAGAGGCCGAGCCGGACCGCCTTCGATTCGAAATCCGGCACGCCCGGCTCCATGCAGACGCGGTCGCCTACCTGCAAGTGCCTGACGTCGGCGCCGATTTCGGTCACCACGCCGGCGGCTTCATGTCCCAGCACCATCGGTTCCTGCACCACGAAGGAACCGATGTTGCCATGCTGGTAGTAATGGACGTCGCTGCCGCAGACGCCGACCGTATGGATCTTGATCTTGACGTCGCGCGGACCAATGGCCAGCGGCAAGTCAATCTCGCGCAACCGGATGTCATGCTGTTTTTCGAGAACCAGGGCTTTCATCATCTACTCCATTATCTTGTTAGCGCAGCGAGACGGCGCTGCTCCGTTTTTTGTCTTGTCTGGTCTTGCGCAAAGCTCAACGATGCTTGAGCATGGAATTGAGCAGCTGGCTCAGCAAGCCGAGGAACACCAGCGGCGGCAATGCCAGCAGCACGGTGGAAGCGTTGACCACGCCCCACGGCACTTCCTGTCCCATCGAGGTAAAAGTGGCGGCGATCACCGGCAGCGTCGCGGCCTGTTGCGAAGTCAGGGTCAGCGCCATCATCAGTTCGTTCCAGACCAGCACAAAGCTGAATACAACGCCGCCCAGCAAGGTCTTGGACGCGATCGGCAAGGCAATGCGCCAGAACACCGCATACGGTCCGTAGCCGTCGATGGTCGCGGCTTCCTCGACTTCGCGCGGGACCCGCTGGAAGGCCGGGATCGAGAGCCAGATGATGGTCGACAAGGTAGTCAGGAGATAGGTCACTATCAGCGAAAAACGGGTGTCATAGACGCCAAGGTCGATCCAGACCGCCATCAGCGGAATCGCCACCGCCACCGGCGGCAGGAAACGCAGCGACAGCACGAAGAACTGGACATCGTCGCGCCGGCGGAACGGATAGCGGGCGATGGCGTAAGCAGCGGGCACGCCCAGCAGCGCCCCCAGCCCCACTGCGGCACCCACCACCAGGATGCTGTTGTACAAGCCCGACAGCACTTCCGGCGTGTGCAGCACCTGCCGATAGTTGTCCAGCGTCGGCCGGAACAGGAAGCGCGGCGTCGGCGAGATGATATCCATCAATTCCTTGAGCGAATTCAGAAACGCCCACAACACCGGGAACAAGGCCACCGTCACCAGCAGCGCCAGGCCCAGCCAGCTGATCGTCTTGGATAACCCGTGCACCAGGCTGCCTCGGGCGGCAGCTTTGCCGGGCGCTGTCAGTTGCACTTCGGCCGCCACCGGCATGTCTGCAATTATTCTTGCCATTTTTTCGCTCGCTTCCAAATGATTGTGAACAGCGCGGTGGTCAGCACCATCATCAGGACCGCCATCGCCGAGGCGTAGGAGATATCGCCGGACAGGCCGATGCCTTGGGAATAGGCGTACATGTCCAGCGTCTCGGTGGCGATGCCGGGACCGCCTTTGGTCATGACGTAGATCAGGTCGAATGAACGCAGCGACTCGATCATCTTGATCAGCGCCAGGCTGACCAGCGGCGCCCGCAGCATCGGCAGCGCCACCAGGGCATACACTTCCCAGCTGCGGGCATAGTCGATGCGGGCCGCTTCCAGCGGTTCCGGCGGCAAGGTTTCCAGCAGCTTGAGCACAATCACGGCAAAGAACAGGCCCCATTGCCAGACATCGACAAACGCCACCGCCAGCAGCGCCAGGCCGGGATCAGACAGGAACGCGATGTTGCCAAGGCCGACAAAACCCAGCAGCCAGCTGACAATGCCCAGCAAGGGCGAGAACATGAATTTCCACAGGAAGGCCGCCGACACCCTCGGCAGCAGCACCGGGATGATCAGCAGCACCGACAACAGGTTGCGCGTGCGGGGCGAAGTTTTCTCGAACAGCCAGACCGCCAGCAGCACGCCCACCACCAGGGTGCCGAGCACGGTGACCGCTTCCCATTGCGCGGAAACCTTGATGGCGTTGAGGAAGCGGCGGTCCGCCGCCAGCCGTGAAAAATTTTCGAACCAGACGAAATGGCTGTCGGCGTACTGCAGCATGCGGTCGCGCAGCGCCAGGTAGATCGCGCCGATGGTGGGCACCAGCGCCAGCACGGCCAGTATCAGCAGCGGCGGCAGCAGGAACACATAGGGCAAGGAAGAGCTATGGCGTTTATTCATTGTCGTTTCTCGAAAGGCTGCGCCAGGCGGCGCCGGACCGGAACCGCCTGGTTATCCGGAGCGGCGCTCAGTTGCGGCGGCCGGCGCGGGCGATGACGGCGTCGGTATACCTGGCGGCGTCGTCCAGCGCGGCCTTGGCGTCGGTACGGGTGCCGGTGAACAGTTCTTCCAGCACAACGCCAAGGTTATCGCCAACCTGCGGCCACAGCGGCGACGACCAGATATTCAGCCTGGTGGTGTCGGTGATCGCGTTCAGGCCGGCGACGATTCCCGGCTGCACATGCTGCTGGAAGTAAGGGCTGCCGATCGTGCTGCTGCGGTTATAGTCGCTGAACACACCGTCCTTGAGGCGCGCCTGCTCCTGCTCCTTGCTGCTGGCCCAGGCGATGAATTTGCCGGCTGCCTGGCGCGTGCACTCATCCTTGCTGCCGTAGGCGGCAATCGCAAAGCCGTGGCCGAAACCTGCCGAAGACAACGGCGCCGGCGGCCGTGCATAGCCGACCTTGCCTACTACCGACGATTTGGTCGGGTCTTCCATCCAGTCGGCGAACGGCGTCGACTCGATCATGAAGGCGACCTTGCCGGCACGGAAGCTTTCGACCGCATTGCTCCAGTCGTAGGTGGCGGTGCCGGGCGGCGTGTACTTCAGCAGGTCCATGTAGGTTTGCGTGGCTTTCACGCCAGCCGCCGAATTGAAACCGGCCTTGCCGTCCTTGCCGACCCATTCGCCGCCCACGGCGGTGAAGAACGGCGACCAGCGCCACACGTTCATGCCCGAACCGCGCTGGCCGCGCGCCACCCAGCCGTAGACCGCCGGCGGGTTATTCAGCTTCTTGATGGCGGCCTGCAGTTCTTCCAGCGTCTTCGGCACCGCAATGTGCGCCTTGTCCAGCAAGTCCTTGCGGTAATAGAGGAAGTCGCCGCCGCCATACAGCGGCGCAAAATAAGCGACATCCTTGTAACTGGCGACGGCACGGCGGCCGGGCAGGAAATCGTTGTAGTCGTATTCCTGCGGATAGTATTTCAGCAAGGGCAGGATCCAGCCGGCGGCGGCGAACTCTGCCACGTTGGCTTCGTCCACGTAGTAGACCTGGTAGGCGCCGGCCTTGGTGGAGGCGTCCAGGCGCGACTTGCCGCGGCGGTCGTTTTCGCCGAAATACACCAGGTCGACCTGGGTGCCGCTGGCCTTGCGGTAGTCGGCCAGCGACTTCTCAAGCGTGGTGAGGCCCAGGGTCTTCTGGGCCAGTACTTTCAATTGCGGAACGCTGCAGGAATCGGCTGCGGAAGCGGCCGGCATCAGGAACACCAGGCCGGCAAGCGCACCGGCATAGGCGAGTTTATTCATCACTATCGTCTCCTCTGTTTTTTATGTGCCGCGTCTGTGTGACGCAGGGAGACTATAGGGTTGCCCGGCTGGCGGGCGCTACCACAAAAACCGGGGCCGGCTTGTAGTATTTTCACACCCGGGCGGGCCGGCGGATTTTCTACAAACCCGCCCTTCTGGCCGTTTTCTGGATGGGCAACGTGATCTCAACTAGCGCACTTTGACCACGACTTTCCCTTTCGCGCGCCCGGTTTCGACGTAGTCCAGCGCCTGCCTGGTTTGCTCGAACGGGAACACCCGGTCGACCACCGGCCGGATGTGGCCGGCTTCGATCAGCTTGCCGATTTCGCTCAACTGCTGGCCGCTGGCGCTCATGAAGTGGAAGGAGTAGCTGGCGCCGCTGCGCCTGGCTGCTTTCCGGATACCGTAACTGAGCAGTCCCATCACCAGCTGGAGAAAACCGTTCATGCCGCGCTGCCTGGCGAAGTCGGGATCCGGTGGGCCGGCAATGCCGATCAGCTTGCCGCCTGGCTTGAGCACGCTCAGGGATTTCTTCAGCGTGTCGCCGCCCTGCGTGTCGAGCACCAGGTCGTAATCGTTCAGCTTGGCTGAAAAATCGTCTTTCCTGTAATCGATGACGATGTCGGCGCCCAGGCTTTTCAGCATGTCGGCGTTGGCCGCGCTGGCGGTGGTGGCGACCGTGGCGCCGATGTACCTGGCCAGCTGGATCGCGATCGTGCCGACGCCGCCTGAACCGGCGTGGATCAGCACTTTCTGGCCTTTCTTCAGCTGGCCTTTTTCGACCAGCGTCTGCCATGCGGTCAACGCCACCAGCGGAATCGACGCGGCCTCCTCCATCGTCAAATTGCCCGGCTTGAGGGCCAGCGAACCTTCCTTGATTGCGATGAATTCGGCAAAGGTGCCGATGCGGTCGTCGTCCGGCCGCGCATAGACTTCGTCGCCCACCTTGAAACGGCGCACGCGCGCACCGATGCGCACTACCACGCCGGCCAGGTCGCAGCCCAGGATCAGCGGCATCTTATACGGCAACAGCAGCTTGAATTCGCCGTCCCGGATTTTATTGTCCACCGGATTGACGCCGGCAGCGTGGATCTGCACCAGGACGTCGTCGTCGCGCAGTACCGGCTCGGGGCGGTCGCCCGAGGTGATCACATCCGATTTGCCGTAGCGGTTGATGAAGTAGGCTTTCATGTGCTGCTCCCGTTTTATCGTAGATTATTGTGGCAGAGCCGTGACAGGTTTGCGCAGCGCAGGCTGGGAGTCAAGCCGCAAATCCTTGCGCACGCCGGCTTCGACCAGCGCGGCGGGCGCGAACCGGCGCAGGAAGCGCAGGCGGCCGGCCAGCGCACCCGAGGTATAGCGTACTTTCGGCGTCGCCGCCAGCGCCACCTGCACCACCGTCTCGGCCACCACGGCCGGACCATCCGCGCCTTCCAGCGCTTCCTTCACGCGCAGATCCAGTCCGGCGCGCAGGTCGCGATACTCGTCGAGCGCCTGGTCGGGCTGCAGCTGGTTGGCGTCGAACGCCGACTTGATGTAGGCCGGTTCGACCAGCGAAACACGGATGCCCTGGGTGCGCAGCTCCTGGTCCAGCGATTCCGAGTAGCCTTCCACCGCGTGCTTGGTGGCCGAGTACAGCGCCATGTACGGCATCGGCACAAAACCCAGTACCGAGCTGATGTTGATGATGCGCCCGCTTCCGCGCTGCCGCATGTGCGGCACGACGGCGCGGATCATCCTGACGATCCCGAAGAAGTTGGTGTCGAAAATCGCCTGCGCCTGCAGGATCGAGCTCTCTTCGGCGGCAGCGGGCGCGACGCCAAAGCCGGCGTTGTTGACCAGCAGGTCGATGCGCCCTTCAAGCCGCAGCACTTCGTTGACGGCGGCCGCCACCGATTCGTCGCTGGTCACATCCAGCGCCAGCATCTGGAATGCGCGCTTGCCGTTTTGCCCTTGCGCGCCACGGCGGCTGCTGCCATACACCTTGTAACCCGCCCTGGCGAGCTGCTCGGCGGTGACTTCGCCGATGCCCGATGACGCTCCGGTCACGATTGCGATCTTGCTGTTCATTGTGTTTCCTCTCAGTGTAATCATTTAATATGACGATCGTCATATTTTGTATCAAAAAAAAGCCCGGAACGTCGGCTGCCAGGCCGGCCTTATTTGCCAGCCTCGGAAAAATGCCTGAGCGCCGCTTCGCGCAACGCGGCGGACAGCCTGGGATCGTCGACCGCCCGCGCCATTATCATCGTGCCGACCATCGAAGAGACCATGAACATCGCCTGCTCATGCGCGCCCGGCGTTCCCCAGTCGGGCAGCTGGCGGGCCACCATATCGATCATCGCCTTGATGTGGCGCGTGGCCGCGTGCCGCACCTCCGGCGCCTGGCGGTGCATCTCGGAGCCCAGCGCGGCCACCGGGCAGCCGTTCTCGACGTCTTCCAGGTGCTGCTGCGATAAATAGGCTTGCATCACTGCCTGCAAGGATTGCCCCGGCGCGGCGGCAGCGGCGATGTCAGCCGACAAGCTCACCGCTTCGGCGCCGGCGCTGTCAGCCGCTTCAGCCAGCAGCGTCTCGCGCGAGTCGAAGTGCGCGTAAAAGCCGCCGTGCGTGAGGCCGGCTTCCTTCATGATATCCGCCACCCCGGTGCCGGCATAACCGCTGCGCCGGATCGCGCGCGCGGCTACCTCGACGATGCGGTCGTGCGTCGCTTCCTTGCGGCTCTGGGTGGCGCGCCTGGCGCCTGGGCGGGTTGGCTTAATCGGCATGACGATCATCATATATTATTTTCAAAAAACATGCACGATGTCTGATTAGACAAATATTCTCCATGCGGCTTTGCCTTGGAGAACTGCCTTGCCAGGCAGTTGAACCAGAAATCAGTCAGGATCCGCGGGCGAGATATGCATTTTCGACAATGCATCCAGGCTCGGCACAAAATAGATCGCCGAGGAAAGTGCGGTAGAGAAATCCAGCAGCCGGTCGGTTTTCGAGACACCGTCGGGGCCTACGCCGTACATCTGTTCAAGCATTCCCATCGTGACCGTGATGTCGCTGCAAAAACCGACAAACATGATGCCCGCCTCTTTCGCGTTTCCGTAATTGGCGTTCCTGCGGACGATATCCTTTTCTTCGCCGTTTCTCCGGAACTGGTTCCTGCCGACATGGGAATCTTCCGGCAAAGGCGATAGCTGGTGGCTTCCAGCCTTGGTCCTGCCCCAGACGTTTTCAGCTTCGTGAACAGGCAAGCTCCTTAATTTTTCAACATCCATCTTCCATTTCTGGATCAGCACGGTTGACCCGCCCGCACCCTTTTCGCCGTCGGCAATGATGGCCACGCTGTTGGCGCGGAACGGATTGGGATTCGCAACGCCATCCGCAAAGCCGTCGAATGTCACGTTGTTGTGATAAGGGAAGCAAATCTGCTCGCTGGCAAGATCGGCAAAAGGACCCAGCAGCGACACCGCTTTGCTCATGCTGTCATACAGGGTTGCGGCGTTTGATTGCGTGATCCAGATCCAGACGTCCTGCTGGGCAGCGGGGGCGATCTTGCCGTCGGCGCCTACGACATCCTTGTCAAAAGAATAAAGATTATCCGGGACATCCGCCGGACAAGCCTTCCGCCATAGTTCAGGCTTGAACCCCAGGACAATATTCGCACTGCCGCCGGTCAATTGATGATGCCGGTTGAGCGTTGGATCGGCAATGCCGGTTATTTCCGACTCCCAGAGCTGTCCCAGCGTCTTGAAAAATTGCCCGGTGTCGATGCCCTCTTTCAACGTAAACTGCAAATGAACCTCATCGCGGGCCACTACCGAAAGCATTGTCTGCGGGATTGCCATATCATTTGACCCTGTCTTTATTCTCTGTGGTGATCTTAAACCAAATCCGCGGTCCGGCTGCAGCTGCGACGCGTGTACAGGATAGGAAAACGCAAATGACAAGGACACCCTGCCCGGCGCCGCCGACACCGATGAAAGAGGATAAATGATGAGCACATACAAAATTGCCGTGCTTCCCGGCGACGGCATCGGCAAGGAAGTCATGCCGGAAGGCTTGCGCGCGGTCGGCGCCGCCGCCAAACGCTTCGGCATCGCTCTGGAACTGACGCAATTCGACTGGGCCAGCTGCGATTACTACGCACAAACCGGCAGCATGATGCCGGAAGACTGGAAAGCGCAGCTGTCGCCGATGGATGCGATTTATTTTGGCGCAGTCGGCTGGCCGATGATCGTCCCCGATCACATTTCCCTGTGGGGATCGCTGCTGAAATTCCGGCGCGAATTCGACCAGTACATCAACCTGCGCCCGGCGCAGACCTTCGAAGGCGTCCGCAGCCCGCTGGCGGGACGCAACGCCGGCGACATCGACATGATGATCGTGCGCGAAAACACCGAGGGAGAATATTCATCGGTCGGCGGCATCATGTACCAGGACACGCCCAACGAGATCGTCATGCAGCAGGCCGTATTCTCGCGCCGCGGCACCGAGCGGGTGCTGAAATACGCGTTCGAACTCGCCAGGACCCGGCCCCGCAAGCACGTCACCGTCGCCACCAAAAGCAACGGCATTTCGATTTCCATGCCCTGGTGGGACGCCCGGGCGGCGGAAGTCGCCGGCGCCTATCCGGACATCAGCTGGGACAAGCAGCATATCGACATCCTGTGCGCACGCTTTGTATTGCAGCCGCAGCGCTTCGACGTAGTGGTCGCCTCCAACCTGTTCGGCGACATCCTGTCTGACCTGGGCCCGGCGTGCACCGGCACCATCGGCCTGGCGCCGTCGGCCAACCTGAACCCGGAACGCAATTTCCCGTCGCTGTTTGAGCCGGTGCACGGTTCCGCACCCGACATCTACGGCAAGAACATCGCCAACCCGGTCGCCATGATCTGGTCGGGAGCCATGATGCTCGACTTCCTCACAGGCGGCAGCGGCGCCGGACGGCAGGCGCATGACGCTATTGTCGCCGCGGTCAAGTCGGTGCTGGCGAGCGGACCGCACACGGCCGACCTGGGCGGCAATGCATCCACTACCGAGATGGGCGAAGCCATCGCTCGCCGCATCAGCGAAGCCGCCTGAACCAGTTCACTGAATCCTTTGCCGGAGCCATCCAGTCTGTGCCAGAATCCAGTTCAATAATTCAACAATCCAACATTCAAACGGGAGGTCACAATAATGTTTCATTTTGCACGATCCGCATTCATGTCAAGCCTGGGTTTAGGCATAGCTCTTGGTTTAGCCGCTCCCCCTTCTTTTGCCGAACCCGACAAACAGGTTTATGAAAAAGCCGAGCAATACAAGGGCGAAGCCTTGAAACTGCTGGAACGTCTGGTGAATATCGATACCGGCACCGGCGACGAGCCGGGATTGAGCCAGGTCAGCGGGATAGTGATCGAAGAATTAAAAAAAATCGGGGCGCGCGTTGAAACCTATCCGGCAGCGGCGCCCGCAAATGGCAACAACGTGGTGGCGACATTCACCGGAACCGGCAAAGGAAAAATCTTGCTGATGGCGCACATGGATACCGTTTTCAAGCACGGAACAGCCACAGCAAAGCCGTTTTACATCAAAGACAGCCGCGCTTACGGCCCTGGCGTCATGGATGACAAAGGCGGCATCGTCGCCGGCCTGTATGCGTTAAAAATCCTGCAACAGCTAGGTTTTAAAGATTATGCGCAGATTACTTTATTGCTCAACTCGAACGAAGAGACCGGCTCGGCCGGTTCACGCGCGCTGATCGAAAAAGTCGCCAAACAGCACGATGTGGTGCTTAACCTCGAACCGGGCCGGCCGGCCGACGGCCTGGTGGTATGGCGCAAAGGCAGCGGCACGGTGAAGGTTGAAGTGACCGGCAAGGCAGCGCACGCCGGCGTTGCGCCCGACAGCGGCCGCAATGCGGCGATGGAAGTCGCGCATCAGATATTGCAGCTCGGCCAGCTTGGCAATCGCGAAAAACAAACTACGGTCAACTTTACCGTGATAAACGCGGGCGGCGCGACCAACGTCATTCCAGATCACGCTACCGCCTTTGGCGACGTGCGTGTTGCGGTTCCCGATGAGTTCGACCGCGTCGAAAAAGACCTGGCCAAAGTGTCGGAGAAAAAACTGATCCCCGATACCCAGGTAACGACGCGCCTGACCCGCGGTTTCCCGCCGATGCCGGCCAACCCGCAATCAGAGGCGCTGGCCGCCAAGGCGCAAGCGATCTATGGCGAACTGGGCAAAAAACTGACGCTTGAAGGCAGCGGCGGTGCAGCCGATTCGAGCCTCTCGGCTGGCGTCGGAATCCCGACGCTGGATGGTTTCGGCATTGTTGGCGGCGGCATCCACACGCCGGAAGAGTACGCCGAAGTCGACAGCGTGGCGCCGCGCTTTTATCTGCTGACCCGCATGCTCATGGAACTGGGCAGCCGCAAATAAGATTTGCTCCACTATCTGGCCCGGCTGCCGCCCCCTCATGTGCGAAGGACGGCAGCCGGCAATCCGGTCAAAAACCGAGGCGGCGCGGGTCCTCAGGCTCGAACGCCTGGCCGCTACGGTTTTTTACGCTAGGCAGTTCTGCAACTTTCGAGCGCCAGGCTAGCAGCGCATCGCAGCCTTCCGGGATCTTGGGCAGTCGCTGTACGAAAGCGCCGGGCGCCAGGCGTCGGCCGCCGTTTCCAGCTGCACCGTATAAGGCCCCTGTTTCTCTAGCCGATGATCAGCCCGGGATTGCCGCAATCGCATCGATCTCGACCAGCACATCAGGATGAAACAATGCCGCCGCGCCGATCAGCGAACTGGCCGGCGGGTGCGCCGTATTGATGAAGCGATCGCGCACGGAGCGTATCACCGGAAGTAGCTCAGGCTTGAAATCGCGCACGTAGATCGTCAGCCGCGCCACATTGCCAAAACTGCTGCCGGCGGCTATCAGGGTCGCCTCGATATTGGAAAAAACCTGTTCAAGCTGGATTTCGAGCCCCGGTCCGGCAACGGAACCGTCGGCACGGAGTGGCACGTGGCCGGAAAGCAGCAGCAGCTTTCCGCTCTCGATAATCGTCGCTTGCGAAATTCCCGGGATCGTGGCCCCAGGCGGGTTGACTGTGCGGAATGTCATGGGCGGATTTTCTCAGGTTACATGCCAGACATCTTCAATCCAGCCGCTTCAAGCCGGTGTCCGATGTCTGCAAGTTCTTTCATCGGCAAGGCGACGCCCAGGTCCTTCGCAATCGCCACATAAATATCGTAGGCCGCGCGAAAGGAAAGCATCCCGGTTCCCGCCTGATGTTCCAAAATCGAAAGGACATTCGTCAGCAGCATGTGATCCAAGCTGCCGGCTGTCCCCTGTCTGGTCTGAGCCATGATTTATTCGCCTTTAAATTGACGATAGGCAATTATGCCAGAAACACAAAGAAGCCCATGCTGCTTTTTTTTCAAGCAAGGCGCGCCGAATCACGCTCGACTGGCGTCAAACGATCTGGCAACCCGGAAGCCAAGGTCGTCGATGGCAAATGTCGGATGGCTGCGGCGGCGGTTGGTGGCGAGGCAGCCTCGTTCGAGGTCAGACCAGCCGCCGCCGCGGAATACGCGATACGGGCCATAGACCTCCGGGTCGTACTGGTCCGCACACCACTCCCAGACATTGCCCAGCGTGTCGTGAAGTCCCCAGCCGTTTGCCTGCTTCTGCCCGACCTCGTGCGTGCGGCCCTGGGAGTTGTCCCGGTACCAGGCGATATCGACGAGTTCGCCATAGCGCGGGCCATTGGTCCCGGCGCGGCATGCGTATTCCCATTCGGCTTCGGTGGGCAGCCGGTAGCCGTTGCTTCCGGCGGCCAGGGTGGCGCTGGTGCCATCCTCATCGATTGCATAACAGTTGCCCAGGCCGGCTGCCCTCGACAGCATGTTGCAGAAACGGACGGCGTCCATCCAGGAGACATTCTCCACCGGGGACTGTGCAGCGGCATATGCCGATGGCGACTGCCCCGTCACTGCCGCATATTGCGCCTGGGTGACGGGATAGCGGCCGATGGCAAAGGGCTGCAATTCGACCAGCCATTTGCGGCCGGTCCGGTCGTCCCTCAATGCGATAGTCCCGGCGGGGATGCGCACCATTTCCACGTCGGATGTTGCGGGCAGATGTTCCATTTTTTCCACGATGTCGCGCACGCAGAGAACATTCAAATTCGTGCGTTGGTTTTTGTCAGCCGGGTATTCTAAGCTTTAGGCAGCAGCAACTGCACCAAAGATCAGCGACCGGTGCGCAGCCACGCCCGCCATGACGCCGTCGGCAACCGCTGCGGCCACGCCGGGAGCCATGCGCGCGGCGTCGCCGCAGCAGTAGACGCCGGCCACGGTGCTGGCCTTCTGCATGTCGGTGCGGATGAACATCCCCGTCATGCCGTCGTCGAATGCGCAGCCCAGCTGCTCGGCCAGCGGACTGGCCGCGTGGGTGCGGCTCATCACGAACAGCCCGGCCAACGGCTGGATGCGGCCGTCGCCCAGCACCACATCGGCCTTGCCTGCGATACGCGCCACCGGCGCCGGCTCGATCGCCACGCCGCGCGCGGCCAGGCTGGCCAACTGCTCGCCATCGGGCTCCAAGGCGCCGTTGAGAAACAGCGTTGTCTTGCCCCAGTCGGGCAACATCAGAGCCTGGTGGATGGACAGCGGTCCCGTCGCCAGCACCCCGATGCTGCCTTGGCCGAGTTCGTAGCCGTCGCAGTAGGGGCAGCTGAATACGCTGCGGCCCCAGCGCTCAGCCAGTCCTTCGACTTCGGGCAATTCGTCGACCACGCCGGTCGCCAGCACCAGCCGGCGCGCATGCAGCTGCTGGCCATTGTCCATAGCCAGGCGGAAGCCATCGTCGCCGGCGGCGGCTGCCACTGCCGTGCCATCCCGCCAGGTGACGGTAGGATACGCCAGCAGCTGCGCGCGGCCTTCGGCGACAATGGCGGCGGCGTCGCGGCCGTCCTGCGTCAGGAAACCGTGCGAATGACGGGTAAAGCGGTTGCGGCGCCGGCCGGCGTCGATCACCAGCACGCGGCGGCGCGCCCGTGCCAGCTGCAGTGCCGCGGACAGGCCGGCATAGCTGCCGCCGACCACGATCGCGTCGAACTCATTTTTTGGATGAGGGATGGGCATAGTTTTTTTCCTTGTGTTTCGCGTACTGGAGGTTGAACCGCTCTGACAGGTCGGCCAGCGTGATGTCCTTGAAATGCTCGATCAGCAAGGCTTCGGCGGCGTCGAAAGCACTCGACAACGACTGGTTGACGACCTTCTCGACCAGGCATTCCGCATGGTCGACCCGGTTCCCCATCGCAAATACGGTCGGCGTGCCGACCGCTTCGTAGATATCGTGCAAGGTCACCGTGCGCAAATCGCAGGTGATGGTCCAGCCGCCGCCGTGGCCCTTGCCGGAGCCGACGTAGCCGCGGTCGCGCAGACCGGCCAGCACGCGCCGCACCAGCACCGGATTGGTGTCCAGGTAGACCGCCAGTTCTTCGGAGGTGAATGAACGCTCGCCGTGCGCCATATGCAGCAGCACGTGGAGGATCGATGAAAGTTTGCTGTCTCTTCTCATGTAACTAATGATAGTACATAATCGGAGTTCGTGCAGGCATCAGGCAGAAAAAAACGCCGGCAGGATGTCCCAATGCTTTTGGCAATGCAACATCCTGCGCGTCTTGCTACTGCGAGATCGGCCGTGTCGGCTCCAGCGTGCGGGCGCCGCTCAGTACGCGGTTGGCCTCGCGCGCCAGCCGCAGGTAAAAATCGCTGGACAGGCTTTCTCCATCCGCGTCCAGCGTGATGAACGGCGGCCGGTTGGTCGACGCCGGCGGTTCGGTCGGGATCAGCGACTTGTCGGGAGCCACCTTGTACATCGCCGTGCCTTCGTCCACTTCATCGAACATGGCGGTGTAGAAGATATTGTTGCCGGCCGACTTGAACTCGTAGAACTGGGTCCACCAGAAACGGCCGCCCTTGCGCGGCAGGTTGCGTCCGCCCGGGAACATGACCGGCATGTAGCGGCGCCCCACCCGTTTGGCCTCGGCCAGGTCCGGCGCGATGACGTCGCGCCGCCAGGCTTGCGCGCCGGCTTCATCGCCATAACGGCCTACGGTCCAGGGGCTGATGACGTCGAAGCGGCGGTAGACATCCGCCCATGCGGGATCCTGCAGCGAGTCGTCGCCCAGCGTACGCCAGCGCGAAGGCACGCCGCCGATCACGAAGGCGCGCTGGTTGTCGGGCGCGTTTTTGGTGAACCAGTCGATCAATTCGTTCGCTTGCGCCGGCGTCGCGTTGTGGCCGGTGAATCCCATGCCCCAGATCGAAATGACCGGACGCCCGCCCTGGTGCAGGTAACGGCTCGACGCCAGCGATCCGTCTGCCGCCAGCGCCGCCCAATGATCCTTGATGCGCGGGATGATGTTCTCCGATTTTTCTCCCGAAATGTCGTACATCACCGCCCAGGCCCGGCCGTTTGCTTCAGCGCCGGCACGCACGTTGGCCGTCACGCCGTCGCGGAAGCGCCGGTCGGCCGAACCCGGCGCCAGCTCGACCACGAACTCCTGCAGGAAAACGCCGTCCAGGCCATACGCCTTCATCCACTCGAAATGGCGGTTGACCGTGCTGCGGTTCCAGGCGCTGTAGAGCGTTGCGGGAGATCCGTCGGGCATGACGAACGCGGTATTGCAGCGCTCGCCGGCCGGCACGTCGCGCATGTCGGGCCACATGTCGACGCTGACGTTCTGCGGGTTCGGCGTTGCGCTTGGCGCCCAGTGCCGCCAGCCGTTGCCGGCGGCGCTCAGCGGCGAGCCGTCGCCGTTACAGGCAAACCAGCCCTGGTAACCGAACATGTGCCTGCCGTCTATGGTGCTGGCGTCGACCACGGTCGACGCGCTGCCGATGCTGAACCAGTTGAAATTGCCGACCAGGCCGCCGTTGACCACGCTGTCCAGGTGCAGCTGGATCACGTGCTGGCCTGCGCTCAAGGTGATATTGCTGGAAAGCGTTTGCCAGTTCTGCCAGCCTTTGGTATCCGGGATCGTCAGCTGCGGTGTGGCGCTGACGCCATCGACGTTGAAGTGGAAAGTGCCGCCCTGCCCCTGGCTGGCGACCCGGACTTGCGTGGCATAGGTGCCGGCAGCCGCCACATTGACCGTGTAGTTGAGCCATTCGCCGGCGGTGGTCCAGCCGACGTCATATCCACTGCCGGTATCGGAGGCCGCTTCGATGCCGACGCCTTCCGTCTTGCGGTACTGGCCGCCCTGGTTGGCATTGCCCGGGTTGTAGTAGCCGACATTCTGGCCGCCGCTGTCAAAGTCTTCGGCCTGGATCGTTCCCGGCAGCGGCCAGGCTTTCCCGCCGTAAGGGGAACCGGCGTTGGCAGCCGCCTTTGCGCTGGCGCCGGCCGTCGCCGAACCGGCGCTGCCGCCGTCGCTGCAGCTGCTCAGGAGGCACATGCCGATGAAGACAGGTGTGATGCTTCTTAATAGATATCGGATGGGAGTAGTTTTCAAAATGGATTCCAATATGGGTTACGGTGGTCTTGGCTTACCGACGATGGATGATTGCCGATTGCCGGCGCTGCAGATGACCGGCCATCGCGCCGCGGCGCCCGATGGCCGGCCTTCATGGCCCCGGCTACAGCCCGAGCGCCGAAATGAACTTGTTGGTGTAGCCCAGCGTGCCCGCCTTGCCATAGTCATTGCAGGTGCCGGACGAGTTGTTGTCTGAGCTCGGCGGAGCGCAATCGCGGTCGCGCGAGAAGGCCCAGAAATGGACGCCGGCCAGTTTTTTCGACAAGGCATAGTTCGACACGGTGACCGCATCGGCCAAAGTGAACGTCTCCGCGATGCTGTCGTTGCCGCCTATCATCGGCGTCACTTCGATCTGGCTGTACGGCACCTTTCAATGGTTGTGCAGGCTTTCGGCGGCAGCGATGGTCGACTTGCCCATGTCGCATTTGCCGCTGCTGTTCAGCGTGCACAGTGCCGCATTTTCCTGGCCCGACTCGGCAAAATCCATGGTCATCAGGTTGATCGTGTAGTTTTTCAATCCGTAGTTCTGGATCGCAGTCATCACCTTGACGCCGGTGCCGCCCAGGCTCTGGCTTTCGTTGCCGCCGTCGGTCGCCAGCGTAAAGCTGTAGCGCAGGTTCGGATATGCCGCCTGCGCCGCCGATACCCGCGCCACCAGGTTGTTGATGTCGCTCTGGGTCTGGCTGCTTTCTATGTCGAAGTCGATGCCCAGCAGGTTGGCGCTGTAGTAAGTCTTGATGAATTTGGTGAAATTGGCGTCCGAGGTGCAGGTAAAGCTGCCGCCGCCGCCGCCGGTCGCCACGATGTACTTCTTGCCCGCGTTGACGAAGCTGGCCACATTCGCCTTGGCAAACGCCGCGGCGGAGACGCCGCTCCAGTTTTCGCTGCCGCAGCTGCCGGTGGCGAAGGCCCAGGTCACTGCTTGCAGCTTGGCTGGCATCACCTTCAGCAGGATTTGCGAACTGCCGGTAACGGTGGTGTTGAGCTGGTCGCCGTTATAGTCGCCGGAGTAAAAATAAGGGCTGTAGATGAATCCGGTCGGCGGCGGCGCGGCCGGGCCGCTGCAGGTGGTCGGCTGCCAGTACCAGGTGCTGATGGTCGGGTCGGTGCCGTCGCTGCCGTTGGTGCCGGCATTGACCTCCTTGTAGAAATTGCCGTTGGCCGGAAACTGGACCACGCTGCCGATCGCATAATTGATGCCGGCGGTCCAGGTGGTGTACTGGCAGGTTGCGGCAGGTGTCGCAGCGGCCTGGCTGAACCCGGTTTCCGCCGTTGCCGGCTGCCCGGCGCCATGCGCCGAGAACGCCATGCATGAAAGACTGATTGCGAGTCCTTTTGTCATCTTCGATTTCATTTGATTCTCCTGGATAGATTGGGATGGCTTGCTTGTTGCGAGCGTGGTCTGGGTGCCGGAAAATGGCCGGCCCCGGTTTTTTGTCGCGCTCTGTGATCTATCCTCGATATTTCCACATGGAAACAGTTGTCCGATGACTGTAGGGTGCACAAAATTTGCTGTCAACCTGTATCTTGGTGGTATTACCGCAAAGGCTTTTGCGTCATGCTGCGACGCAATGGATATGGCTGCAGGTCGTTGTTTACAATGGCTTCCCCGCAAGTCATCAGACCTGTTGTTTTTGCAAGTGGACTTACTGTTTTTTCAGGGATTTTTAGTAAAAACCAGGAAATTTCAGTGAAATTGGAAAAATCCTGGTTTGCGCGCACAAGGAATGTGCGATAAGGCCCGTCTCCCGGCGCGGAGTGTTGAGACGGGATTGAAGCTGCGTCTACTGTGGAGATTGCTGGCCGGCAGGCGCTTGTTGCGCCTTATTGTGCTCAGCCAGCGCTACCGCTTTGTAGTCGTAAGAAGGATAGAACTCTGTCCTGTAGCTGCCCCAGGCGGTGTCTTCCAGCACGCGGTTTACCTCGCGCAGGCGGGAAGCCGGCAAACGCAGCGTGATGACTTGCCCGATGCCCATCGTTACATACCAGCTTACTACCTCTATTCCCGGCGGCGGGAACGCTTTGTAAAACCCTTGCCTGGCAAGCTGGGCATTGAGCTCGCCAAGCGGGCGCGACTGGTCGTGTTTCAGGAACACGGTCAGCAATAGCGCATTGTCAGGCGTGGCGGCCGCATTGCCGGCTGTCGGAGCGGCTACCGGCTGCGCATTGGCACCGCCAACGCAGAAAGCCGCCGACGCCAGCAATACGGACATCAGCAACGGCTTGAATTTTCCTTGCATAAGGTTCTCCATGTGGTTAACCGCGATTCGGTCATTCTAAGGTTTGACCGTTTCCATGCCTCTTTCCTGCAGCACCCGCGCCGTTTCGGGACCTGCCAGCAAATGCAGCAGCGCCTGTGCAGCATCCTGCTCCTTGCTGGCGGCGCCGATGGCCGCGGTATAGACGGTGAAATTCTGGATCTCGGCCGGCAACGGCCCAACAAAAACCACGCCTTTCACCGCAAGGATTTCGCTGACCTGCTGGAAACCTAGTGTCGCTTCATTGTTCAGCAGATGGTCGCCAACGTAGCCGCCCTGCACTTTTACCGCCTTGCGCTCGATCGCGTCGCCGATTCCCCATTGCTGGAACAGTTTCGCCATGTAGATCCCGCTGGACCCGCCGGCGGCGGGATCGATATAGGCAACCGACCTGGCGTCAAGCAGCGCCCGTTTTAACCCTTCTACGGTACGGATGTCCGGCTTCGGCGCGCCTGCCGGCACCATGGCGCCGATGCCCACCCGCGCCAGGTCCACCACGCTGGCGGCGTCCGCTTTCCGGCTGGCGACCAGCCGCGCGACCAGGTCCGGCGTCATGATGGCGACGTCGAACGCTGCGCCGCCCTCGATGCGCCTGGCCACGCCGCCGGCGGTATCGTTTTCCAGGATGATCCGGTGGCCGGTGCTGGCCTCGAATTGCGGCGCCATGGCTGCTACCACTTGTTTGTATGCGCCGGCGGTCAGCACCTTCAGGTCGTCAGCCGATGCGGACTGTGGCAGCCCTGGGCCGAGCGCAAGCGCCGCCGCGCCGAAAACGATGGTTTTTCTTATCGCGTTCATGCCGAATCTATAAGAAACATTCCTGATGCGCAGACAAAGTAACGGGATCATGCAAGCCCCTAATTTCTCGAAATTAAATTTATAGGCAAATTCCTATATTTTCACTTGAAGTGAACGCGTAACGTCTTCGATTTTTTTACCTGACAAACAGTGGCTAAATTGTAAGGATTCAAAATGCATCGGATTCATCGCTCAAATTGTAATGACATCGCAGGAAATCGGGTGGCGGCACTGCTTTTAGCATCGTCGCATAGGTTTTTCAAGAAACTGTATTTGTTTTTAAGTATTGCCGTGCTGGGTTTGCTGTATGGCTGCGGCGGCGGTGCGGGCTCAGGTTCTGATCCCGGCCCAGGCGTCGACATCAATCCTCCGACCGGCCTGGTCTATGCCGTCAGCTCGGCCAGTCATGCACAACATCAAGCAATCACGCCGAATGTCCCGCACAACAGCGGCGGCAAGATCACCAGCTATAGCGTGGAACCGGTCCTGCCGGCAGGCCTGGCGCTGGATGCGGTAAGCGGCGTCATCAGCGGCACGCCTGCCGAGGCCGGTCCTGCGACGATCTATACCGTCACCGGCAGCAATGCGCATGGCGCGGCAACCGCCTATCTGCGGATCGAAGTCACTGCCGCCGTCACGGCGCCAACCTTGCTGCGTTATATGGAGAACCCGGTTTCCTATCCGGTCAACGTAGATATCAATCCCAACCTGCCATATACCGAAGGCGGTGCGGCCACACAATTCAGCAGCACTCCCGCCTTGCCGGACGGATTGCAGCTGGATCGCCTGACCGGCGTGATCAGCGGCGCGCCAAGCACGGTAATGCCGGAAACAACTTATGTCATCAGAGCCAGCAATGCCGCCGGCGCCGTGTCGCGGGAACTGACGATCGCCATCACAGATTCTTTGCAGGCGCCCGAAAATCTGGCCTATAGCCAGCCAGTGGCCATCTATTCGCAAGGTAAAGTCATCGCTCCGAATTTGCCCACTGCCGCTGGAGGCGCCATTGCCGTATTTGACGTCCAGCCATCGTTGCCAGAAGGACTGAGCCTGAACACGGAGAGCGGGGAAATCAGCGGTACGCCAACTGCCCTGCAGGCAGAACAAACCTACACCGTTACCGGACGTAATGACGCTGGCAAGGCCGTGGCAACCATTGCCATCACCGTTGTCAAGTCAGGCTCGCTTGAGCCAGGTCCTGACATGAGCCAGCTTCGCGTCGGCCTCACCGCTACCCTGCTGCCCGATGGCAAGGTATTGGCGACGGGGGGAAATGACCTCTCCGGGTCCGGGGACTCTAATACAGCAGAACTTTATGATCCAAATACCAACACCTGGACGCCCACCCGATCGATGAGCCACGCCCGCCAATATCACACCGCCACCCTGCTGCCCGATGGCAAAGTACTGGTCGTCGGGGGAGACGTCGGCGAGCGGGGAAGCGCTGAAATTTATGACCCAAGCACAGAGATCTGGACACCCGCCGAAATGCCTAATTTTGCACGCAGGGAGCATACCGCTACCCTCCTGCCAGATGGCAAAGTACTGATTGCTGGAGGTTTTCGCATAAATGCACCTACCTCATATCCCGCGATAACGGCAGAGATTTATGACCCGAGTTCTGGCGCCTGGGCGCTCACTGGTGGGATGAATCACCCTCATTCCGTTGGTCATGCCGCCACGTTACTGGAAACTGGCAAAATTCTGATCGCTGGCGGAAACGTTCAAGGAACCGCTGCGGAGCTCTATGATCCTGATACTGGAGTCTGGACATTAACAGGGAGTGCGAGGGCTGCTAGTGACCACATTGCCATGACCACATTGCCAGATGGAAAAGTTCTGGTCACGGGCGACTCAACCCATACAGCACAGCTTTATGACCCTGCTTCAGGCACCTGGGCACTGACCGACGCCACGAACTATGGTCATCACTACCCCGCCCTTACACGGCTACTTGATGGAAAAATTCTGCTCACTGGCGGGCGTACAAGAACGGTAGAACTCTATGATCCAAGTACCAAATCCTGGACGCTAGGCGGCGACCTGCATGCCATGCCTTCTGGTCGCCACACAGCCACGCGGTTGAAAAACGGCAGAGTACTGATCGCTGGTACCGCTCTTGCGTCGGAACTCTATAACCCGTAATTCGATTTCAATGTGCTGGCCGTCAGCTTAAATTTGCGGCCTTACCCGTTCTTTAGTCATGAAACCACAACACGGTAAGGCGTACCCAGTAGGGCGTAATAGCGCAGCGTATTACGCCGCATGCGATGTTCAAATGAAAAAACGATGTCAAATTAATTGGGCCGAATAGCAATAAGAAAATGCTGCTTATGTCGATCAAACGTACGGCGCAATACGCTGCGCTATTGGCGCCCTACGCCTTACCGCGTTGCGGCCGCGAGGAGCATGCAAGCCGGAGCAATCTATTTAACAACTACGGTTTGCAGTATCTCATCAAGGAACTGAAGGCAAAGTATCAGCTCAATCGCTTTTGTATGTACCCGCTGCGGGAATGGGATGTGGCGGCTCGCCGGTCCAGGCACAAAATATGATTACCCCATGACACTTTGAGGAGACGATATGAAATCAATTGGACATCTTGCTTCATTCATTCTTTTTTCTACTCTTGGATTTTCCTGCAGCACCAGCGTCGTCGCAGCAGAAGGTGGCGCTGACAGCAATCAATCAGGCACATTAAGCGTCGAGTTTGGAAAGCCCACACACATACAGCGGCTTTATTACAAAAAGATGTATGACAAAAAACCATTTCGCGATGCGATTTTATTTTATTACGACAATGGCTTATACAAAATCATTTCTCCAGGCGAAGATCATTACGGAAGCTATGTAGTGGAAGGCAGCTTCGACGATCCGAGATACACGGTGCATTACATCGCATTTCCCTCCACCGACTGGAACAACACCAGTGCATATCATGTGCTGGAATTCGATAATGCGGCGGGTCGGTTCACGCAGCGCGCTGTCGTGCCTATCGATGGAAAAATTCCGCAGCAACACGGCGATTTTTCGGTGGGCGAAAATAAAGTGATCAATCCTCTTGCGGTTAACTGGGAAAACGGCAAGAGCTTGATGCCTTCACTTCCCTCTAACAAATAAACGGAATATGGCGATGTGGGCTTGGCTTCGTCGTCCAAGATGGCCAAATGGCCGAGGTCGCCCTCATTTTTTCATCATTCAAATTTTTTAGGACAATTCCTATATTTTCATTAGAGGGTAAATATGTATTGTTTTCGATTCTATTGCCGAACAGCCCGTGACCAAACTGTAAGGATCCAAAATGAATCGAACTCATCCCCTAAATTGGAATGGCATCACAGGAAATTGCCGGGCGACGCTTGCGTCGTCGCGGCAATTTTTCAAGAAGCTGCATTTGCTCTTGGGCATTGCCGTGCTCTGTTTGCTGTACGGCTGCGGCGGCGGCAGCGGTGATTCTGGCTCTGATCCAGGCATCGAAGTTAATCCACCAACCGGCCTGGTCTATGCCGTCAGCTCGGCCAGTTATACGCAACATCAAGCAATCACACCGAACCTCCCACGCAACAGCGGCGGCAAGATTACCAACTATAGCGTGGAACCGGCCCTGCCGGCCGGCCTGGCACTGGACGCGTCAGGCGGCGTCATCAGCGGCACGCCTGCCGAGGCCGGCCCCGCGGTTATCTATACCGTCACCGGCAGTAATGCGCATGGCGCGGTAACCGCTTATCTGCAAATTGAGGTCACGGCCGCCATCGCGGCGCCAACCTTGCTGCACTATGCGGAAAATCCGGTTTCCTATCCTGTGAATACCGCCATCAATCCCAACCTGCCCTACACCGAAGGCGGTGCAGTGACACAATTCCGCAGCACTCCAGCCTTGCCGGACGGGTTGCAGCTAGATTCCTCGACTGGCGTGATCAGCGGCGCATCCAGCACCGTGAACCCGGCGGCAACGTATGTCATCAGCGCCAGCAATGCTGCCGGCGCTGTGTCGCGGGCCTTGACGATCAGCATTACCGATTCTTTGCAGCCACCTGATAGTTTGACTTATCGCCAGCCAGTGGCCATCTATCCGCAAGGTAAAGTCATCGTTCCGAATTTGCCCATTGCCACTGGAGGCGCCATTACCGCATTCAGCGTCGACCCATCGTTGCCAGAGGGGCTGAGCCTGAACACCGAAAGCGGGGAAATCAGCGGTACGCCAACTACCCCGCAGGCAGCGCAAACCTACAAGATTACTGGACTCAATGGCGCTGGCAGTACCGCGGTAAGCATTACTATAGCCATTGCTGGACCGGGAACGTTTTATCCGGGTACAGATATCAACCACACCCGTTTCAATCACAGCGCGACCCTGCTGCCAGATGACAAAGTACTGATTGTTGGGGGGCAAGCCGTCACTGGTGGCACCATTCTCGATACAGCGGAACTCTATGACCCAAGTACCGGCGTCTGGACGCTCACCGGATCGATGAGCAGCCCTCGCAGCAACCACACTGCAACTCTGCTATCAGATGGCAATGTATTAGTAACCGGAGGAAACACATTAGGGACTGCTGAGCTTTTTGATCCAAAAACTGGTATCTGGACCCTCACCGGAGCGATGAATCGCAATCGCTCCAGCCACACCGCCACCCTTCTGCCAAATGAAAAAGTACTGGTTGTTGGAGGAGGAAACTTCAGCGCCAGCGCGGATACAGCGGAACTTTATGATCCGAGTACCCGCAATTGGACGTTCACGGGATCGATGAAGAAGCCTCGTTACCGCAACCATACCGCAGTGTCGCTGCAAAATGGCGAAGTGCTGGTAACTGGTGGAGCACCTTCCTTCGGCGGCCTTGCGCAAGCCGCTGCGGAGCTTTACAACCCCGCTACTGAGTCTTGGATATCCACCGGAAACATGAACAGTGCTCGCTACAATCACGCCATCACCATGCTGCAAGATGGGAGGGTTTTGGTTCTAGGAGGCTACGATGCCAGCAACACCAGTTTGAATACGACTGAGGTCTACGACCCTGGTGCCGGCGCCTGGACATTGACCGGGCCCTCAAGTTATATGCAGACCGCCCCTACCCTCACGGCACTACAAAATGGAAAGGTGCTGGCCACTCCCGGAGGCGGGATGGCAAAACCGGAACTTTATGATTCAAGTACTGGTATATGGAGATCAACCGGCCACCAAAATTTCCCGGGAGGCGGCCACACAGCCACCTTGTTACTGGACGGGGAGGTATTGATCGCTGGCGGGATCAAGAGTGTTCTTACGTCTGAATTCTATATTCCTGATTGATCACCAACGCGGTAAGGCGCACCCGGCAGGGCGTAATAGCGCAGCGTATTACGCCGCATGCGATGTCCAACTGAGAAAACGACGTCAAATTAATTGCGGCGAATAGCGATAAGAAAAATGCTGCTTATGTCGATCAAACGTACGGCGCAATACGCTTCGCTTGTATGGTTAGAAATGACGCTTTCTGGGAAACTAGAAGGTGCCGGAGTGGAGGGACAACGCTTC
>NZ_JBWKQR010000018.1:0-97460 GCF_059418905.1 Collimonas sp. GW821-FHT07E08
ATTTGATAATATTATTTCCCTGTGCCAGAATTCCCCGCACCAAAACCAAGTGCAGGGGAAGTTTATGGAAAATCACCGCCAAGGGAAATCAGATGACGAATAATTTCTTTAAATCTGCATTATTGCGATGGTTGCTGCCGTCACTCCTGGCATTGCTGGTAAGCGCCTGTGCTGGTGCGGGATCAAGCAGGTTGATGGCAGAAGGGAAAACTGCAACATCGCTTTCGTCTGTGGGCCACTACGGCAAAGGAATTGGGATTTCCGAGTTTTATGTGAATGGCACTTGGGGAGGAAATCAACATGGCTGGGGCGGCGGAGGCTCAACGGTGTGCTGCGTAAGTCTGCCACGTACGACCAATACTCCTACTATGGTGACGGTGAAATGGAGGACATATCGTACGGGAGTCTCGGAAGAGCTCTGGCATGAGGCTACCGTGCCAGTGCATTTCTCAGTTCCTCCCGGCGATGGCGATGGCTTGAAGGTCCATTTCTTGCCTGGGCATCGAGTAGAAGTTTGGTACGCGCGAATTGGTCTATGGGATCCAGAATATCCTGGTCCTCCATATCCACGCCCTCCTGCTCCAGATTATGTTCCGCTTCCTGATGAAAAACCTGAACCCGGCAAGGGGAAATAAGGATGGCGAATGCAAAATCTTGCCTGGAACCGGCCCAAGTAGTCTGTCCACGTGCGTTGCCGATGGATTGTGGAACATATTGCGACTTCAATTTGAACATCGGTATCTTTTTTGACGGTACCGACAACAATATGAAACGCGATACCCCATCACTTTCCCAAAGCAATGTTGCACGCTTATTTTCTGCCTACCGGGATGATCCCTTAGAAGGATACTTTCGGCACTATATTCCGGGTGTTGCTACACCCTTTGAGGAGCTTGGCACCGACGGCGAAGACATACGGGAGGCTGCCGCCGGCAAGGGCGGTGAGCCGCGCATCATCTGGGGATTGCTGCAGGTCTTAAATTCCGTGCATAGTTTTGTGAGTCGAGGCAAAACCATGTTCGATGATAAACAAATGAGAGCGCTCTGCAGTGACCACTGGGTAAAGCAAGACAATTCACGCGAGTGGCCGATCCCCATTCCGTCCAAAGAAGACAAGATGCTCAAAGAGCTCGGCTTGAAATCCGGTCTGGTCGATTACGAAAAGACGCGAGTGGATTTCTTGAAACAATGTGCACGCAAGTTGAGCGTCCTGCTCAAGGCGCCGAAAACCTTGCCGCGTCTGGCGGGCATTTATCTCGATGTATTCGGGTTTTCCCGCGGCGCGGCCCAGGCGCGCGTGTTTACCAACTGGCTGCACCAGTACTTTTTTATTGACGGCGAATTGTTCGGCATCCCCGCCTATGTCCGCATGCTGGGCCTGATGGATACGGTCGCCTCGGTCGGCGCCACCAATGCCAACGATGGTGAAGGCCACTGGGATTGGGCCAAGCCGGAAAATCTGCGTATACATCCGCGGGTCATGAACTGTGTCCACTATGTGGCGTTGCATGAGTTTCGCACCGTATTCCCCGTCGAAAGCCTATGCCAGGGCGATGTTTTACCGGAAAAATGCTACGAACACTATTATCCCGGGGCACACGCCGATGTCGGTGGCGGCTATGCGCCCGGAGCTCAAGGCAAGGCGGTGCGCATCGTTGATGGCGTACCGGTTGCGGACGACAGCATGAAGCTGTCGCAACTGGCGCTCAACGACATGTATCAGGCTGCCAGAAAAGCCTGTGAATATCATTCCTATGGGCAGCCATGGCTGGAAGTGGTGCCGTCGACTGAGCCATTTCCTGTGCCGGAGCCTCACTCGCTTGACCTGGGACTAGCGAGGCAGTTTGCCTTGGACCCGAGTGTCCGTTCCTCGGTGGAGAAATATTTTGCCAACTGTGACATCTCCGAGGATCTCCCCATTGACAAACAATTGCAGGCCCACGGCTTGATGTACCTGGCCTTCCGCCATATGGTCACCATGGCGGAAGGTTTCGAGCGCCTGTATAGCGTCAAATTTGCCCAGGCCGTGGGGAAAATCCAGGTGCGCGACAATGCCGGCAACCTGAAGGAGCAAGATAGCCTGGATTATTACCGGAAGGGACAAGTGGTATTCGCCGACCAGATCGATATGATGAAGCGGCTATGGCGCAGGGATTCAGGCGATCGGTTTGGGCGGGATCGTTACAGCGAGAATGTCGTAGAAATCTATCGCTCGATCCAGAAGATAAAAGTATCTCCCACGGTTGGGGGCTTTTACGACGACATGGTGCATGATTCTTATGCCGGATTCCTCGAAAAACTGGGTGGCGAGGGTTGGCGCAAGCACGTTGAAGGGCAAGGTTACCTGCGCTACCGCGCCGTGTATCGCGGTGACGACATACGGCTCAACTCCATGTATGTCCGCAGCGCTTGATCGGGATCCCGTACTCAAGGAGATCGGCGGATTTGTCCGGTCGAAGCAGGCGTAAATGGAAAAAGGAGCCACGCTGCCGTAGCTCCTTTTTTATATCGCTGCGCTTTGCAAACTCATTCAGACCACAGCTTGCCGGCGGTAGCCCAATTTTCGCGCTTGACTTCCTGGATGATGATGTCCACCGATTCCGGGCCGCATTCCAGCGTCTGGCACGTGACTTCGGTGACGGCTTTGACGAAAGCGCGCTTTTGCTCGGCGCTGCGGCCCTCGAACAGCTGTACGTTAAAAGTCGGCATGGCAATCCTTTCTGTAAAAAATGATCAGTGTTGGTAGCTGGGGTCGATGGCGTCCAGCCGGCGCAGCAGGGCGGGCCATTCCAGCAGGCCCTCCGGGCTGCCGTCGCCGAGCAGCTGGTCGCGCGTCTTGCTGCAGATCTCCGGCGGCGGCAAGTTGAGCCTGCCGCCGCCGGCATGGGCCTTGAGCTGGATTTCGCACGCTTTGTCGAGCGTATCCATGAGGACGTAGGCTTCGGCCACGGTGCGGCCGCATACCAGGCTGCCGTGATTGCGCAGCAGCATGGCCGGCAGCTGGCCCAGCAGCTCGACCATGCGCTCCTGTTCTGCCGGCGCCAGCGCCAGGCCCTCATAGTCGTGATAGGCAATCTGTTCATAAAAACGCAGCGCATGCTGGGACAGCGGCAGCAGGCCGTCGGCCAGGGCGCTGACCGCCACGGCGTGGACATTGTGCAGGTGCATGACGCACACGGCATCCGGCCTGGCCGCATGCACCGCGCCGTGGATGGCGAAACCGCTGGCGTTGACCTGGTAAGGAGAGTTGCCGACGATGCAGCCCTGGCCGTCGATCTTGACCAGGTTCGATGCGCGCACTTCGTCGAAACGATAGCCGAACGGATTCAGCAGGAAATGCCCCGGTTCATCCGGCACCGAAGCGGAGATGTGGGTGTAGATCAGGTCATCCCAATGTTTCAAGGCGCACAGGCGGTAACAGGCCGCCAGGTCCTTGCGTACCTGCCATTCGGCGCTGCTGATGGTGGAGTCTGCCGGCATAGGAATCCCAACGTTAAAATGCGCGCCGATCGGCTAAGCGATCGACGCGCATCGGATGATGTTGCAGCTACTGTATCAGCTTACCGAGACATCAGAAACGATGGCGGATGCCGAAGGCAATGCTGTTGCCGACGGTCTGCTCGGTGATCTTGTCGTACATGTAGATCGCATACAGGTCGGTGCGCTTCGACATATTGTAGTCGTAGCCCAGCGATGCCGTATTGCGCTTGAGCGATTCGCCCACCGCGGCGCCGGAACGCTTGGTGTTGGCCCACGAGGCCAGCACCGCGCCCTGGCCCAGCGGGATGCTGGTGCCGAGCTGCAACGTCTTGTCTTTCAGGTCGATGTCATGCGAGGTCTGGTCGTAGGTCGCAAACAGTTTCGCCACCGTGAAGTCGTAAGTGGCGCCGAGGAACCATGCCGACTGGCGCGCTGCGACCATGCCGCTTGGCAGCGGGATGTTGGTGGACGGCTGTACATTGCCCGGCGACAGTTCCAGCGGATTGTTGACCTTGACGCGCTGGTAATAGGCGGTCAGCGCCAGCGGGCCGTGGAAATACAAGACATTGGCGCCGATGTTGTTCTTGCCGTTGTTGCCCGCCTGCTCGCCGAACTGGTAGTGGAAGTTGGCTTTCAGGCCGCCGAAATCCGGCGTGGTGTAGATGACTTCATTGCTCCAGCCGGTATCGCCCGCCAGCGAACTGGTCCAGCCGGAGGCGTTGAACCAGGGCACGTCCAGGTGCAGGATCAGCGGCGACAGCTGGAACGAATCGCCGAACGGGTTGAACAGGATCGACGGCAGGAAGTTCGGCGCCAGGTCGCGGCCGAGGGAGACGGCGCCGAAGTTGCCGGTCAGGCCGACGTTGGCGTCGCGCGAAAACATGGTTTCGTTGCCGTCGAAGCGGCCGATCTGGCCGGTGTCGGCGCGGAAGAACGAGGTCAGGTTGAATTTCGCCTTGAGCCCGCCGCCGAGGTCCTCGGTGCCTTTGAAGCCGATCCAGGAAGTCGTCAGGCCGCCGCTGTTGACGACGCTGCTGCGTCCCGTGTCGCCGCTGTATTTCATCGAGCCGACGTAGGTGTCGACCAGGCCGGTGACCTGGACCGACGTTTGCGCCATTGCCGGCAGCGCGACCGCCGCGCCGAGGGCGGCGGCAACTTGCAGTGTTCTCAATCTGTTTTTAGATGGGTGCATCCCTGTCTCCTGGTTTTTATAAGATGGCAGATAAGTGGAAAATGGATTTCTGGTTTTATTCATCTGAAACAACACGCGTCCGTGTTCAAGCTAGGTCCGTGGAACCGCCACGGCGGGTTAAAAAAGCGTTACGCAATAAACGGGTGGGTCGCACGCCAGTGGTCGGCGATGTCGATGCGGCGGGTGATCCATACCTGGCCGTGGCTCTGCACGTAATCGAGGAAACGCGCCAGCGCGGCGGCGCGCCCGGGGCGGCCGACCAGGCGGCAATGCAGTCCGACCGACAGCATTTTCGGCTGGTTCAGGCCGTGCGGATCGCCTTCACGGTACAGCACGTCGAAAGCGTCTTTCAGGTAGTCGAAGAACTGGGTGCCGGAATTGAATCCTTGCATGGCGGCGAAGCGCATGTCGTTGGTGTCCAGCGTGTAAGGCACGATCAGCTGCGGCTTGACCACGGTTTCGCCGCTGCCGTTGCCGACCTTGACCTGTTCCCAGAACGGCAGGTCGTCGCCGTAGTGGTCGGCGTCGTAGCTGAAGCCGCCGTGCTCCAGCACCAGCCGGCGGGTATTGGGCGAGTCGCGGCCGGTATACCAGCCGAGCGGGGCGCTGCCGGTCAGTTGCCTGATGACGGCGACGGCTTCGGCGATGTGGGCGCGTTCGGTCGCTTCATCGATATTCTGGTAGCTGATCCAGCGCAAGCCGTGGCAGGCGATTTCGTGGCCGAGTTCCTGGAATGCGGCAGTCGCTTCCGGGTTGCGTTGTAGCGCGCGCGCAACACCGAACACGGTCAACGGCAGGCGGCGCTCTTCAAACATGCGCAGCAAACGCCAGACGCCGGCGCGCGAACCGTATTCGTACAGGGATTCCATGCTCATGTGGCGGGCCGGAAAACTCTGGGCGCCGATGATTTCGGAGAGGAAGGTTTCCGAGCCGGCGTCGCCGTCCAGCACGCAGTTTTCGCTGCCTTCTTCATAGTTGAGGACGAACTGCAAGGCGATCCGGGCCCGGTTCGGCCATTGCGGGTGCGGCGGCGTGCGGCCGTAGCCGGTCATGTCGCGTGGATAATTAGGGTCGGAGCTGATAGTCATTGCTTGGCCTGGAGTATTGATCTGGTGTTCTGGATTATGTGTGCTGCAGCCATGATTAATATATGCCGGATAGTATATTGACCTGGACCCTGCGGTATATCATTTGATCGATACTCGTTTTCAACTAATCGATATAGGGAAATGCCATGGGAAACGCCTTTGGAAAATTAAGTACGCATGTTTTGGATATTACCCAGGGCAAGCCGGGCGCCGGCGTCGAGATTGCACTGTATGCGGTCAGTCCCTCCGGCCGCACCCTGCTCAAGAACGCCGTGACCAACCAGGACGGCCGGGTCGACGCACCCTTGCTGCAGGGCGAGGAAATGCAGGCCGGCCAATATGAACTGGTGTTCGCTGCCGGCGACTATTTCGCCGCGCAAGGCATCGACCTGCCAAGCCCGCGTTTTGTCGACCGCGTCACGCTCGCGTTCGGGATTGCCCATCCTGACCAGAATTATCATGTGCCGTTGGTAGTTTCGCCCTGGTCCTACTCGACCTATCGTGGCAGTTGATCAGGCAGCCAATTAAGCAACTTTCTTGCCAGCCGGCGACATTCCTGGCGCCGGCAGCCTGCCGGCAAAGCGGCCGGTTCCCCCGCTTGCCGGCTATCGTCAAATAACCACATCCGCAAGATCGGTACGCCTTCCCATCCGCTTTGTGCTAAACTGTCTCTCAACATTTTGGTTGGCAGCAGGATCGGTCGCAGCAGTCGTGGCCCCGGTCAGATCAAAATTGAAAGAACGAGCGGCGCAGTTACCCGTCTTATTCAAGTCTTATTGTCCCCGCCCTCATTAATCCTCCTCTAACGGGCGCTGGACAGCAGTATCAACAGCTTTCTCTTTGACCAGGCCTGGCCTGCCGTTGAACATGAGCTCTGCGAATTTTTAATAAAATTTAAATAAACTACGTCGTACATGAATATTATTGAGGCCAAGAAAGTCCTCGAAACTGCATTGCTCTGTGCTCACGAGCCGCTGTCGCTTAACGACTTGAAAAAGCTGTATGCGGCTGGCGGCGAGGAAGACGGCGAAATCAATGCGGATACGATCAAGTCCATGCTGGCGGAGTTGCGCGACGACTGGGCCGACAAAGGCATCGAAGTAGTTGCCCTGTCGACCGGATGGCGATTCCAGAGCCGCCCCGAGATGAAGATCTACCTGGAGCGCCTGAATCCCGAAAAACCGCCGAAATACTCGCGGGCGACCATGGAAACCCTGGCGATCATTGCTTACCGGCAGCCGGTGACCCGTGGCGACATCGAGGAAATCCGTGGCGTGACCGTCAATTCGCAGACTGTAAAGATGCTTGAAGAGCGCGGCTGGATCGAGGCCATCGGCCATCGCGACGTGCCAGGACGCCCGGCATTGTTTGCCACCACCAAGCAGTTCCTGGACGATCTCGGCCTGACCTCGCTGGATCAGCTGCCGCCGCTGCAGCAGGTTGCCAGGAATGACATGCAGGAAGGCAACCTGCTCGAATTGCAGGCGCTGGAAGCCAGCATTGAAGCCAGCGCGGTGCTGGACGCCGCCGCGGCGATGGAAGCGGAAGACGCGGCAGCCGACGAGTTCCAGTCCGAACAGTTGAGCCAGGATGAGCCAGGCCAGATTGCAGCCGATGAGTTGCCGACAGCAGAACCTGCTACAGAAGATGTAGTCGTAGATACAGTCAAGACGGAAAATGCGATGGAAGCGGATGGGGAAGTTGCTCATTCGCAAATAGAGCCAGTTGCATCGAATGAAACCCACACCAACGACCACGCGTCCGAATCGGATGATGAAGCCACGCCAGGTCGGCATAACCAACACCTGAATAATGAACCCACCTAGTTCCAATGATGCACCGGTCGTCGACCTGACTGCCACCACTGACCCGAAGCCAGCTAAAAAGCCTAGAGCGCGCAAGGTTGCTGCGGCAGCCGATGCTGCGGCAGCCGGCGCTGCGGTCGATGCGCCGATTGCGGCGGCAGCTGATGTTGCAGAACCGGCCAAGCCGGCTCGTGCGCCGCGCAAGAAAGCGGTTGCCGCAGCTGACGCCAGCGCCGGCACGGTTGAAGTTGCCGCCGAAGCAGCAGCGCCGGCCAAGCCTAAGGCTGCGCCGCGCAAGAAGGTCCAGGTCGTGGTTGAACCGAGTGCTCCGGTTGAATTTGTAGTGGAAGCGGCGCCGGCTGTTATCGGTCCGACGGTTGTAAATCAGGAAATGTCGGAAACGCCGGCCAGGGAGCGGCCGGCCAAGCGTGGCGTGCGCGGTCCGCGCGCCCTGCGCAGCAATCGCGCCGCGCAACGAGCGCAAGAATCGGCGGCAGCGGCCGGTTCCGCTGTTGAAGCGGGCAATGCCGCTCCGGCGGAAGGCCAGCCCGGCGCAGCGCAGGCCGGCGACAATCCGGCAAGCGGCGAACCGCGCCAGCAGCGCGGCGACCGAAATAACGGCGCTGGCCGCAACGGCGAACGCAATGCGCGTGAACGGCCGCAAAAGGGCAAGAAGCCGCAGGCACAGAACGGCAAGCCAGGACAAGGGCCGCGCGGCGGCAAGCCGGGCGCCCGCGGCGGCGACGCCGACGAAGTATTCTCGTTTGTTACCTCCGAATCGTTCGACACCCTGGTCACGGCGGATGATCGCCAACCGCAGAAAAGCGTGCGGCGCGACCTCACCGCCGAGGACGATGCACCAAAATTGCACAAGGTCCTGGCGGATGTCGGCCTCGGCTCGCGCCGCGACATGGAAGAACTGATCATCGCCGGCCGGGTTTCGGTCAATGGCGAGCCGGCCCATATCGGCCAGCGCATCTTGCCAACCGATCAAGTCCGCATCAACGGCAAGCTGCTGCAGCGTAAAGTCAGCAAGCGTCCGCCGCGGGTGCTGGTATACCACAAGCCGGCCGGCGAAATCGTCAGCCACAATGACCCTGACGGCCGGCCATCGGTGTTCGACCGTTTGCCGAACATGAAGGCGGCCAAATGGCTGGCGGTGGGGCGTCTCGATTTCAATACCGAAGGCTTGCTGCTGTTTACCACCTCGGGCGACCTGGCTAACCGCCTGATGCATCCGCGCTACGGCATCGACCGCGAATACGCGGTGCGCACCCTCGGCGAGCTGGAGCAGGGCATGCGCCAGAAGCTGCTGGCCGGCGTCGAGCTGGAAGACGGTGTGGCGCAATTCTCGAAGATCGCCGACGGCGGCGGCGAAGGCATCAACAAATGGTATCGCGTCACCATCGGCGAAGGCCGTAACCGCGAAGTGCGCCGCATGTTCGAGGCGATCGGCCTGACCGTGTCGCGCCTGATCCGCACCCGCTACGGCGCCATGACGCTGCCGCGCGGCTTGAAACGCGGCCGCTGGGAAGAACTGGAGGAAAATGCAGTGCGCGACATGCTGGCGGCGCACGGCCTGGAAAAACCGGCTGCCCAAGGCGCCGGCGGCGGCAAGGGCCAAGGCCGTCCTGACTTCAACAAGGATCGCCAGCCTAACGGCAACCGCGCTTACAGCTCGCCGCAAGGGCCGGGCGTCTACCGTGATCCTGGCTTCGGCCAGTCGCGCGGCAACCAGGGCCGGCCGCAAGGCGGCGGCAATGGCGGCCCGGCGCGCAGCCGCCAGCCCGATCCTTTGCAAACGGCGCTGGGTTTCCCCGATGCCGGCCAGCGGCGCAATGGCGGCGGCAACGGTTTTGCCCGTCCGGCGCGGCCTAACAAGTCGGCCGCGGGTGGCCATGGCGGCCAAGGCGGCGGCCAGCACGGCGGGCAGGGAATGCCGCGCCGCCGTCCGCGCGGTTGACGGATTCGGATTGTCAGCCATGGCGCCTGTGAGCGCCGTGGCTTGCGGCTTGGCCGCAACAGGAATGCAGGAGCTGGAAAATGTTGCAATATTGATCAATTTGGGGCCTTGAGGCGCCTGATTGTCAATAAATGCAAATTTCCCGCATTGCGGTACATAGCCTAATCGTTTATAATTTACAAGTTAACAGAAGTCATCAATGGGATTCACCCCAAGAATTGATTGCAAAATTAATTCGCAGCCGATCTCGTGAAACTGCTTGAAATGACAAACGATAAGAAGATGGGCAGATGCCCATTTTTTTTTTGCTTTTCGTTTTGAAGCGGTTTTAAATGGCGGGAAATATAACGAGATGCGGCTGCGGGATGCGCGGACGTGCAGATCTTTATTAAGGAGTTGCTTTGCAGTTGCTGGAGCTAATTGAAACAACCGTGGTTGGCATGGGCTACGAGCTGGTCGAATTCGAAAAGGCCGCGCGTGGGCTGTTGCGCGTCTATATCGACTTTACGCCTGAAAATGCCGAGCAGGGCCAGATCACGGTAGAAGATTGCGAAAAAGTGACGCATCAGCTGTTGCATGTACTGACGGTGGAAAATGTCGTGTACGAGCGTCTGGAAGTATCGTCGCCGGGCCTCGACCGGCCGCTGAAGAAACTGGCTGACTACGTGCGGTTTGCCGGCAAGGAAGCCATTGTGAAATTGCGCGTGCCGATGCCAGGCGCCGCGCACCGCAAGTCATTTCAAGGCGTCCTCGGTGAACCGGACGGCGAAAACTTGAAGATCGAATTTGAAACAAAAGATGGGTCGGCGGTGCTGGATTTCACGCTCGCTGACGTAGACAAGGCACACTTGGTGCCGCAAGTGGATTTTAGGAGTCGCAAAGCATGAGTCGCGAAATTTTATTGTTGGTCGATGCGCTCGCGCATGAAAAAAACGTCGATCGTGATGTGGTGTTCGGTGCGCTCGAACACGCACTTGCACAGGCAACCAAGAAACGCTACGAGGGTGACGTCGACATCCGGGTCACGATCGATCGTGAAACCGGCGAGTTCGAATCCTTCCGCCGCTGGCACGTGGTGCCGGATGAAGCCGGCCTGCAGCTGCCGGACCAGGAAATCCTGCTGTTCGAAGCCAAGGAACAGATTGACGACGTCGAAGTCGACGACCACATTGAAGAGCCGATCGAATCGGTGGATTTCGGCCGCCGTTTTGCGCAAGACACCAAGCAAGTCGTGCTGCAACGCATCCGCGACGCTGAACGCGAACAGATCCTGGCTGACTTCCTGGAGCGCGGCGACTCGCTGGTAACCGGCACCATCAAACGGATGGAACGCGGCGACGCCATCGTCGAGTCGGGCAAGATCGAAGCGCGTTTGCCGCGCGACCAGACGATTCCTAAGGAAAACCTGCGTATCGGCGACCGTGTCCGCGCCTTCATCCTGCGTGTCGACCGCAATGCGCGCGGCCCGCAAGTGATCTTGTCGCGTACCGCGCCGGAATTCATCATGAAGCTGTTCGAGCTGGAAGTTCCGGAAATCGAACAAGGCTCGCTGGAAATCAAGTCGGCCGCACGCGATCCGGGCGTCCGCGCCAAGATCGCGGTGTTCACCGCCGACAAGCGCATCGATCCTATCGGCACCTGCGTCGGCATGCGCGGTTCGCGCGTGCAGGCCGTGACCGGCGAACTGGGCGGCGAGCGTGTCGATATCGTGCTGTGGTCGGAAGACCCGGCGCAATTCGTCATCGGCGCGCTGGCTCCTGCCAACGTTTCTTCGATCATGGTTGACGAAGAAAAGCACGCCATGGATGTGGTGGTCGACGAAGAAAACCTGGCGATCGCAATCGGCCGCGGCGGCCAGAACGTACGCCTGGCGGCAGAACTGACCGGCTGGCAGATCAACATCATGACAGCGGAAGAGTCGGCCGATAAATCGGCGGTGGAAACCGCCGCGATCCGCGCCCTGTTCATGGAAAAGCTGGACGTCGACCAGGAAGTCGCCGACATCCTGGTGGAAGAAGGTTTTGCCAGCCTGGAAGAAATCGCCTACGTGCCGATTACCGAAATGCTGGAAATCGATTCGTTTGACGAAGACACCGTCAACGAACTGCGTAACCGGGCCCGCGATGCGCTGGTGACAGAAGCGATTGCCTCGGAAGAAGGACTGGAAGGCATGGAAGATGCCCTGGTCAATTTCGACGGCATGGACCGGGTTACCGCCGGCAAGCTGGGTTTGGCGGGAGTCAAGACATTGACTGCGTTCGCCGGTTTGGCTTATGACGAATTTGGCGCGATCCTGGCTTTGCCAGCGGACCGTGCGCGTCATTTGATTGAAGACGAGTTTAAAGATGTGACCGACGATGAGATGAAACTCATCGATGCCAAGTACGATGATCATGCCAAGGCCCTGCAAGCCAAGGCATGGAATATAGCGGAAGCCAAGTGATCCAGTGATCCGAGAGGTTCCGATATCGTCTGCCGCGCCACATAGAAAAAGAGGACTGAATGGCGAGTAACAATGTAGCCCAATTTGCCACCGAGCTGAAAATGCCAGCGGATCTCCTGCTGACACAACTGCAATCGGCTGGCGTCCAGAAAAATTCGACTGACGACGCCTTGTCGAAAGAAGACAAGGATCGCCTGCTGGAACACCTGCGCCGTTCGCACGGTGCGGTGCCAGACAGCGAAAAGAAGAAGATCACGCTGACCCGCAAGGAAACCACCGAGATCAAGCAGGCTGACGCCACCGGCAAGTCGCGCACGATCCAGGTTGAAGTGCGCAAGAAGCGTACTTTCGTCAAGCGCGACGAGCCGGTCGCCGAAGCGCCGGCAGCACAGGCTGCGCCTGCGGCGCCGGTCATCGACGAAGCCGAACAGGCGCGCCGGGTTGAAGAAGCGCGCCGCCAGGCTGAGCTGATCGCTCGCCAGGAAGCCGAACTGCTGGAGAAGCAGGAACGCCTGGCCAAGCTGGAAGCCGAAAAAGAAGCGCAAGCCAAGGCTGCGCTGAAAGCGGAAAACGACGCCCGCAAAGCGGAAAGCGAAGCCAAGAAAGCGGCTGCCGAAGCACCGGCGCCGGCTTCCGCTTCTGCCGATGCCGCCGTCAAGAAGCAGGACGATCCTGCCGCTGAAGAAAAGAAGCGCCTGGCGAACGAAGAAGCCAAGCAAAAGGTCGCGCTGGCCGCCAAGGAAGCCGCCGAGAAATCGGCCGCGACTGAGCGCGCCCGCAAGGCTGTGCAAGACGAAGTAGCGCAGATCAAGGCGATGATGAATGCGCCGCGCCGCGTCATCAAGGCGCCTGAGCCGGTCGCTCCTGCTGCAGCCCCGGTCAAGACCGCCGAAGGCACTTTGCACAAGCCTGCCGACAAGAAGCCTGGCGAGAAGAAAGACGACAAGAAAGTGGTGGTCGACAAGAAGTCGATCAAGTCCGCCAACGTCTCTTCCACCTGGCAAGACGATGCGGCCAAGAAGCGCGGCCTCGGCATCAAGACCCGCGGCAATACCGGCGGCGGGCGCGATGGCTGGCGTGGCGGTCCGAAGGGCCGTCGCAATGCGCACAACGACGATCACGAAAGCAATTTCCAGGTGCCGACAGAAGCGGTCATCAAGGACATTTATGTTCCTGAAACCATTACTGTCGCCGAGCTGGCGCACAAGATGTCGGTCAAGGCTTCGGAAGTCATCAAGCATTTGATGAAACTGGGCCAGATGGTCACCATCAACCAGGTGCTGGACCAGGAAACTTCGATGATTCTGGTCGAAGAAATGGGCCATACCGCGCACGCCGCGAAACTGGACGATCCGGAAGCACTGCTGGTCGACGGCGAAGAACATGCCGACGCCGAACTGCTGCCGCGCGCGCCGGTGGTCACCGTCATGGGTCACGTCGACCACGGCAAGACCTCGCTGCTGGATTACATCCGCCGCGCCAAGGTTGCATCCGGCGAAGCCGGCGGCATTACCCAGCACATCGGTGCATATCACGTGGAAACGCCGCGCGGCATGATCACTTTCCTCGACACCCCGGGCCACGAAGCGTTTACCGCCATGCGTGCCCGCGGCGCCAAGGCGACCGATATCGTGATCCTGGTGGTAGCCGCCGACGACGGCGTGATGCCGCAAACCAAGGAAGCGATCGCCCATGCGAAAGCCGCCGGCGTACCGCTGGTGGTGGCGATCAACAAGATCGACAAGCCGGGCGGCAACCTGGATCGGGTCAAGCAGGAACTGATCGCGGAACAAGTGGTGCCGGAAGAATACGGCGGCGAATCGCCGTTCGTGCCGGTATCGGCCAAGACCGGCGAAGGCATCGACAACCTGCTGGAGCAAGTCTTGCTGCAGGCTGAAGTGCTGGAGCTCAAAGCAGCGGTTGCCGCGCCGGCCCGTGGCCTGGTAGTGGAAGCGCGTCTCGACAAGGGCCGCGGTCCGGTGGCGACGATCCTGGTGCAATCCGGTACCTTGAAGCGCGGCGACGTCGTGCTGGCGGGTTCTGCCTACGGCCGCGTCCGTGCGATGCTGGATGAAAACGGCAAGGCGATTTCCGAAGCCGGTCCGTCGATCCCGGTCGAAATCCAGGGCCTGACAGAAGTGCCGGTTGCCGGCGAAGAAGTCATGGTCATGGCAGACGAGCGCAAGGCGCGCGAAATCGGTCAATTCCGCCAAGGTAAATACCGTGACGTGAAGCTGGCCAAGCAGCAAGCCGCGAAGCTGGAAAACATGTTCGACCAGATGGCCGAAGGCGAAGTCAAGAACCTGCCGATGATCATCAAGACCGACGTCCAGGGTTCCCAAGAAGCGCTGGTCCAGTCCCTGCAGAAGCTGTCCACCAGCGAAGTCCGGGTACAAGTGGTGCACGCCGGCGTCGGCGGCATCAGCGAGTCGGACGTCAACCTGGCGGTAGCCTCGAAGGCCGTGATCATCGGCTTCAACGCCCGCGCCGATGCGTCGGCACGCAAGCTGGCGGAAGCCAACGGCGTCGACATCCGTTACTACAACATCATTTACGATGCGGTGGACGAGATCAAGGCAGCGATGTCCGGCATGCTGTCGCCTGAGAAGCGCGAACAGAACCTGGGCCTGGTCGAGATTCGCCAGGTGCTGCTGGTCAGCAAGGTCGGCGCGATTGCCGGCTGCTACGTGCTCGAAGGCCTGGTCAAGCGTGGCGCTTCGGTCCGCCTGCTGCGCGACAACGTGGTCTTGTGGACCGGCGAGCTGGATTCGCTGAAACGCTTCAAGGATGACGTCAAGGAAGTCCGTTCCGGTTTCGAGTGCGGCCTGACCCTGAAGAACTTCAACGATATCAAAGAAGGCGATCACCTCGAAATCTTTGAAGTCGAAGAAGTCGCACGGACTCTGTAACAGCATGAGCAAGCGCACGGCAAGCATGTGCGCAGGCAAGGAAATCGGGCCTGACAGCCCGATTTTCATTTTGTAGTAACCTGTGTAACGTTGGTTGGCAGTTCATTTCTGAAAGACA
This sequence comes from Collimonas sp. GW821-FHT07E08, assembly GCF_059418905.1. NCBI lineage: Bacteria > Pseudomonadati > Pseudomonadota > Betaproteobacteria > Burkholderiales > Oxalobacteraceae > Collimonas > Collimonas sp. GW821-FHT07E08. The sequence goes on from NZ_JBWKQR010000018.1 coordinate 14,999, forward strand.
AAGCGTGGCAACGCGCTGAATAAAAGCATGGCTAAACATAGTAAATCCATCCCTGGCCGCGGTTTGCGGGTTGCCGACCAGATCCAGAAGGACCTGTCCGAGATCATCGTCTTCGAGCTGAAAGACCCGCGGGTCGGCATGATTACGATTACCGAAGTGCAGGTGACGCCGGATTACGCCCATGCCAAGGTGTTTTTCACGATGCTGAACGACGACCCGGAAGCGATTGCGAATACCGTCAAGGGCCTGACCCAGGCTGCCGGTTTCCTGCGCAACCAGCTGGGCCGCCGCCTGACTATCCATACCTTGCCTGCCTTGCATTTCATCCATGACAATTCGACCGCCCGCGGCGTCGAGATGTCGCGCCTGATCGACCTGGCGAATGCGACCCGTTCCAAGGACGATGGCCAGGATTGACCGATTGCTTGCCCAAGCGCAGTCAAGTTGACTGACGGCCACCGTTAAAATTCGATGCGGCCTGCTGGCGACGGCAGGCCGTTTCCGCTTTCTCCTTTTTGCACCCGCTACCATGGCATCACGCCCACCCAAAAGAATCCGTGTCCCGCTCAATGGCGTCTTGCTGCTGGATAAGCCCGTCGGCTTTTCCAGCAACGATGCGTTGATCAAGGCAAAAGGCTTGCTGAATGCACAAAAGGCAGGGCACACCGGCACCCTCGACCCGTTCGCCACCGGCGTGCTGCCGCTATGCTTCGGCGAGGCCACCAAGTTTGCCCAGGACCTGCTGGATGCCGACAAGACTTACGAGACCCTGATCCACCTGGGGGTGAGCACCACCACCGGCGATACCGAGGGCGAGATACTGGAGCGCAAGGATGTCAGCGTCAGCCGCGAGCAGATCGACGCCGCGCTGGCCCGGTTCCGCGGTCCGATCAAGCAGGTGCCGCCGATGTATTCGGCGCTCAAGCGCGACGGCAAGCCGCTGTACGAATATGCCCGTGCCGGCATCACGCTGGAGCGCGAAGCCCGCGACGTGACCATCCATGCGCTGGAATTCCTCGATTACCAGGCGCCGTTCTTACGCTTGCGGGTTGCCTGCAGCAAAGGCACCTACATCCGGGTGCTGGGCGAAGACATCGGCGCGGCGCTGGGTTGCGGCGCGCATTTGCAGGAGTTGCGGCGAGTCCAGGTGGGCCACCTGACGCTGGCCGGCTGCGTCACCCTGGAGCAGCTTGGCGCTACCGGCGAGGCCGAGCGCAGCGCCTTGCTGGCGCCGGTCGACAGCCTGCTGCTGACTTTTCCTGAAGTATGTTTATCCGAGCCGCTCGCCAAACGCTTCCTGCAAGGCCAGCGCCTGACGCTGACGAAAGAAGGCGTGGCCTTGCCGGCAGCGGCTGGACGCGTGCGGGTATACCTGCAGCCGGTGGATGCTGTATCCAGCCGGCAACTGCTGGGCACCGCGCAATTGCATGAGTACGGGGTCCTTGCCCCCGAACGCCTGATTGCCACCGCACAGCCCGCATAAAATAGGTTTTTAGCAATATCCGTACTGCGATTGAGGCAGCAACTCTTTGAAATTACAAGGCTTTTCATAAAGTAGTGCAGCGCGTCATGCTATAATGCGCGGCCTCCCAAATTCCGCTACATCTGCCGTACTCCTGTGCAGTGCCTTAGCGAGCATTTTTGGCCGCATTTGTAGCTATATATTTTCTGCGCAATCGTTATCTGCGCACTTACTAAGTTATTCAATCTCCAAACTGACCATGTCAAACACACCTCGCGCCATCCGCAACATTGCCATCATTGCCCACGTTGACCACGGCAAGACCACGCTGGTTGACCAGCTGCTGCGTCAATCCGGCACTTTCCGTGACAACCAGCACGTCGATGCACGCGTGATGGATTCGAACGATATTGAAAAAGAACGCGGCATCACGATCCTGTCGAAGAACTGCGCGGTCGAATACAAGGGCACGCACATCAACATCGTCGATACCCCGGGCCACGCCGACTTCGGCGGCGAAGTCGAGCGCGTGCTGTCGATGGTCGACAGCGTTCTGCTGCTGGTCGATGCGCAAGAAGGCCCGATGCCGCAAACGCGTTTCGTTACGCGCAAGGCACTGGCGCTGGGCTTGAAGCCGATCGTTGTGGTCAACAAGATCGACCGCGAAAACGCAGATCCGCAAAAGGCTGTGAACGCCACTTTCGAACTGTTCGACAAACTCGGCGCAACCGACGAGCAGCTGGATTTCCCGATCATCTACGCATCGGGTTTCAAAGGCTATGCAGGCCTGGAAGACACCGTCCGCGACGGCAACATGGAACCGCTGTTCGACGCGATCCTGAAGCACGTTCCTGCGCGTGAAGACGATCCTAACGGCCCGCTGCAACTGCAGATCACATCGCTGGAATACTCGTCCTACGTCGGCAAGATCGGCGTTGGCCGTATCCTGCGCGGCAAAATCAAGGCACTGCAAGACGTGGTCTGGATGAACGGTCCGGAAGACAAGCCGACCAAGGCCCGCATCAACCAGGTGCTGACTTTCCGCGGCCTGGACCGCGTGCTGGCGGATGAAGCGCTGGCCGGCGACATCGTGCTGATCAACGGCATCGAAGAAATCAGCATCGGCTCCACCATCTGCGCACCGGATTCGCCAGAAGGCTTGCCGATGCTGAAGGTTGACGAACCGACCCTGACCATGAACTTCATGGTCAACAATTCGCCGCTGGCCGGCCGCGAAGGCAAGTTCGTCACCACCCGCCAGATCAAGGACCGCCTGGACCGCGAACTGAAAGCCAACATGGCGTTGCGCGTGGTGCAGGCTGAAGGCGACGATTCGACCTATGAAGTGTCGGGCCGCGGTGAGTTGCACCTGACCATCCTGATCGAAAACATGCGCCGCGAAGGCTACGAGCTGGCAGTTTCGCGTCCACGCGTGGTGTTCAAGATGGTCGATGGCGTGCGCCACGAGCCGTACGAAAACCTGACTGTCGACGTTGAAGAAGCCAACCAGGGCGGCGTCATGGAAGAACTGGGCCGCCGCCGCGGCGACCTGCAAAACATGGAACCGGACGGCAAGGGACGCGTGCGCCTCGAGTACCGCATTCCTGCGCGTGGCCTGATCGGCTTCCAGGGCGAATTCATGACCCTGACCCGCGGCACCGGCCTGATGAGCCACGTGTTTGACGAATACGCGCCGGTCGACGCCTCCAAGGGCGAACTGGGCGGCCGTCGCAACGGCGTGCTGATCTCGCAGGACGACGGCGCGGCAGTTGCCTACGCTATCTGGAAACTGCAAGATCGCGGCCGCATGTTCGTCAGCCACAACGACCCGGTGTACGAAGGCATGATCATCGGCATCCACTCGCGCGACAACGACCTGGTGGTCAACCCGATCAAGGGCAAGCAGCTGACCAACGTCCGTTCGTCCGGTACCGACGAAGCGGTGCGCCTGGTGCCGCCAATCGAAATGTCGCTGGAATATGCGGTTGAATTCATCGATGACGACGAGCTGGTTGAAGTCACGCCGAAGAGCATCCGCCTGCGTAAGCGCTACCTGAAGGAACATGAGCGTAAAAAGGCTTCGCGCGACGCGTAAGCTGTCGAGTGAACCGGGCCTTCGAGCCCCGCCACGAAAAACCCGCCGATCCGTGCCCTTGCCCAGGGCGCGCATCGGCGGGTTTTTTACTTTCCGGTTTCAGGCGACTGCCGGACTCGCTGCATGTTGCGCCTTGAGCACATCGCCGATGGCCGTAAACAGCTGGTCGATCTGTCCCGGCTCGATGATCAGCGGCGGCGACAGGGCGATGATGTCGCCGGTGGTGCGGATCAGCACGCCTTTCTCCCAGAAGCACCGCAAGAAGGCATCGAAGGCGCGCGCGCCAGGTTTGCCTGCGACCGGCTCCAGTTCAATCCCGCACACCAGCCCCAGGTTGCGTACATCCTTGACGAAAGGCAGGCCTTTCAGGCTGTGCGCCGCCTGCTCGAAATACGGCGCGGTTGCCGCCGCGCGGTCGAACAGGTTTTCGCTCTTGTAGACCTCGATGCTGGCCACCGCGGCGGCGGCCGCCAGCGGATGGCCGGTGTAGGTGTAGCCGTGGGAGAATTCGATGGCGTTGTCGGCGGCGGCGCTCATGAAGGCGTCATGGATATCCTGCCGCACGATCACCGCGCCCATCGGCACGCTGGCGTTGGTCAGGCCCTTGGCGCAGCAGATCATGTCAGGCATCACGCCGAAATAATCGGCCGCAAACGGTGCGCCAAGGCGGCCGAAGCCGGTGATCACTTCATCGAAAATCAGCAGGATGCCGTACTTGTCGCAGATGAAGCGCAGCTTTTGCAGGTAACCCTTGGGCGGCAGGATCACGCCGGTCGAACCCTGGACAGGCTCGACGATCAGCGCCGCCACGGTGGCCGGATCATGCAGCGCCAGCAGGCGCTGTTCGAATTCGTCGGCGATCTCCGCGCCATGTTCCGGCAAGCCGTGTGAAAACGCATTGCGCCCGATGTCCAGCGGGTGGCGCAGATGGTCGACGCCGGCCAGCGTCGGGCCGAAATGCTTGCGGTTGCCGGCGATGCCGCCCACCGCAATGCCGCCGAAGCCGACCCCGTGATAACCGCGCTCGCGGCCGATCAGGCGCGTGCGCAAGCCGTCGCCGCGCACGCGGTGATACGCCAGCGCGATCTTCAGCGCGGTATCGACCGACTCCGAACCGTCGTTGCAAAAGAACACCCGGTTCAGTCCTTCCGGTGCAATCGACACCAGCGCGCTGGCGGCTTCGAAGGCCAGCGGATGGCCCATCTGGAATACCGGCGCAAAATCCATCCTGGCAGCCTGCTGCTGGATCGCTTCGACAATCTTCGGATGGCAGTGGCCGGCGTTGGTGCACCACAGGCCGGCGGTGCCGTCGAGGATCTGGCGGCCGTCGTCCGTCGTGTAGTGCATGCCGGAAGCGGAGACCAGCAGGCGCGGCTTGCTCTTGAACTGGCGGTTGGCGGTAAACGGCATCCAGAAATGGTCGGTGTTCAGGGTGGTCGGCATGGCGTCTCCTTGGCGGTTGGCGGATTTCGGGCTCTTGCTGTTGATGGTAGTACGTTTAGGGCCGCTTCGCATGGCGCCGGCCAAGCCCGCGATATATAGAGGCCGATTCTTCCCATGAGGTTACGGCATCCTGTCAACTTTGACAGGAGTCCGCCTCGAAATGTGCGTGCTAGCATAAATTTCCCTGGGCCCACAAGGCGAGGGTTCATTTAACTCTACAAGAGGGGTAATCCATGTACAGTTTTCGAAAATGGTTGGCAGGCGTTACATGTGTGGCAGCGATCGTTGCCGGCGGCTCGGCTTATGCAGCGCGGGCCGATATCGAAGTGACCTTGCAGGAAGCCAGCGCGAAGGGTGCGGCCGGTTCTGGCAAGGTGCTCTACACCATCACCAACACCAGCGCCGGGTCCCTGCATGTGCTGAACTGGGAAACTCCCTTGAACGGCGTCAGCGGCGACTTGTTCAGCGTCGACCTGGGCGGCCAGCCGGTGCGTTACGTGGGACGGCTGGTGAAACGCAAACCGGCGACCGACAAGGATTACATCACGCTCAAGCCGAACGAAAGCCGGGCGGTTGAAGTGGACCTCAGCGCCTACTACGAGATGCATCGGGCCGGCCAGTACGTGATCAAGTACAAGCGCAGCGCCGACACCCTGGTGCGCGAAGCCGGTAATGCGGTGGCCGCCAAGGCCGGCGGCGTCGCTGCTCCTGCCGTCACGCTGGAAACCAATGCGATCCCGCTGTCGGTCGACGGCGGTCCGGCGCCATCGTCCAAGCAGTCATCGTCCGACCTGCTGGGCGCAATCAACGGCGCGGCTGCTGCGTCGACTACCTTCGCCAGCTGCAGCAACAGCCAGAAAACCGCGCTGACCACAGCCCGCACGGACGCCACTTCGATCGCGACCAATTCCAGGAATTACCTGAATGCGAACAACACCGGCAGCCGCTACACCTGGTGGTTCGGCGCGGTCACCAGCGGCCGTTATACGACCGTCGCCAATCACTACGCCAACCTGAGCAGCGCGCTCGGCACCCAGGCGTATAAATTCGACTGCAGCTGCACCGAGTCCGGCACTTACGCCTACGTCTATCCAGACCAGCCATACACGGTCTACCTGTGCGGCGCCTATTGGACCGCACCGGCCAACGGCACCGATTCCAAGGCCGGCACGCTGGTCCATGAAACCAGCCACTTCACCGTGGTGGCCGGCACCGACGACCACGTGTACGGCCAGACCGGCGCGCACAACCTGGCTGTCAGCAATCCGGCCAATGCCGTCGACAACGCTGATAACCACGAGTACTTTGCTGAAAATACGCCTGCACGCCAGTAAACACAGAGGCTCGTATCCCGCATCTTGCGAAGCCTAAGCCATGCCGGGTACGGACCGAGATCCGTGCCCGGCATTTTTACGTGTAGCGCGTCCTGATTACCTGGCGCGATCTGTCCCGGTGGCGCGATGCGGGCGCTTTAAGGCGGGGCCTTTGGCCGCGGGCGACTTACTGATAAACTAGCGCCTTTCGCCGAATTTGCGCGAACCTGACACCTTCGTTTCGTGGTCATTCCCACGGCGCCCGCGGCAAGTGCACGCGCGGTGAACGGCAAGATATCCAGAAATCAAGCAAAATGGCGCATGAATTGCATGTGCGCGAAATCAGCATAAAACCTAATGAAATCAGCGAATTACAGTAAAAGGCGTGTTTCCGTGGCGCCCATGATGGACTGGGCAGACAAAGGGCTGTAAGCCGCGCAAATATTGAGTCATGGAAGCCGTTGATGCAAATTTGATGTAATGGCTTAGACCTAATTGGCCGAGTGCTCACATAAAAACCCGTTCTTTGCCGCATAATTGAAAATCAATTTGTCCTCTGCCAAGTAATTGCTTGGCAGCCCTACAATCAAAAAAATAAATGGACCTCATGGAAAAAATTATTCCATCGAATTTTATTGAAGCCTTAGGTGGATTACTGCTTCTCATCACAGTTATTTGCGCAGCGATTTCTTTGTTTGGGAAAATGAGGGGCCATGGGTGGAAGTTACTCGCAATATTTTCAGTGCTGGCCCTAGCGTTATTTGCAAACCACTGGACAACCTATTTCGCTGCCTTGTTCGTAATCGCCACCGCAGTAACGGAACTCGATTTCTTGCAGACTCTTGCGGCGATCATAAGAGGAAATAAGGAATATTTCGATTACAAGAAGGTAACCTTATCGACCGATGAGAAAAAAGTGAAAGCTGTGGCTGAACTGATTGAATTGGAAGGGCTGAAATCTGTTCCGATAGTTACGAAAGTCGACTGCCCAGAAGCAGCGCTACCGCTTGATCCTGCAATGGTTGATACTTCAGAATCGGTGGCCCCGATTGATCCGGCGGCGGTTGACACTTCAGAAGAGGCGTCACCTTCCGAACCCGCAAAGATCGATACTTCAGGAACAACATCATCGCTTGATGGTGCGACGGTTGGGACCGTAGAAGCAGCGCCACTGTCCGAGCCCGCAAAGATTGATACTTCAAAAACAGCGTCACCGCTTGATCGTGCAATGGTTGATGCGCCAGAAGCGGTGTCACTGCCCGAGTCCGTAAAGATCGATACTGCAGAAAAAGCCTCGCCTCTGGAACTTGCACAGCGAGCTATTTTGGAGGCGCGACAGAAAGATGAGGAAGTGTTGCTAGCTATTCAAGATGCAACTTTAGCGAACAATGTTGGACCGGTCTCAAGGCAGGTGACTAAGTCGGGTTCTGCATCAACCACAGTGCAACCGCGGGTCCAAGGCCGAGTCTCCCATTCGATAAAGTCGCCGATATCGGCGGTCGGGATACAAAGAATAACAGTCAATAATTCGGTGCTGTCGTCGGGGCCAGTTCAAATGCGAGAGCGGGAGTGGTCCACTTCAAATAATTTTATAGAAAGAATCGTAGACATCGAGTCAACGGCTCTCGACCGAGTCGAGTTGATCTTGGGTACGAAAATACAACGCGGGGTTAGAATTGCGCGCCTAGCCAAAGCAGTTGAACTTGACGGATTAATAGAAATTGAAAATGATCACAGGGCTACTGCCAGCATTTTTGAAGTTAAATATTTTCGCAGTTCAAAGGCACTCTCAAAACTCACGGAGACAGTTCGAAATGTTCAGCGCACTGCTGAACGATATACTGAAATTACCAACCGTCCAGCAAATGTATTTTTGATAGTTGTAGTCGAAGGCGATTTTGGTCTTAGTGATGAGGAGCAGTCGCAACTGGCGAGAATTGCTTTCGCCACAGATTCGGTGAAGAGTTTTTTTAGTTTCACTACCGCAGAGCTTGGAGTTTGAAGTGCCATTTTACGTCTGTAATTTTTGCACAGAGTTAACGTCCACCGAAAATTGGACATCATCTAACCGGCTTCCCTCGGCAAGCATCGAGCGTCCATGTCAAGGTGCGCACCCAACTATACCCACGAGACGGGTGGTTAATTGGTGCGGGTAAGTTCGGCAAGCAACGGAGTACTCTAAGCGCGAAATTTGGTGGACTCACGTAATTTGTCCAAATATTCGGCTACATCTCTTATGTCGGCGGTTAGTGGATTTCCGACCATTGGAATAGGAAATTTACCGAGCGATCGGTGAGTGTAACCTGTAGCGGTACTTACCCCAATTGCCTTGCAGACCTCATCGATCGATAGGCGAGGTTTGTCGAAAATCGCTAATAGCATGAAGTCAGTTCTCATAGTGTGTGTTTTACGCAGCAACTACAAGCGCAATGTGAATCGGTGGAACCGGCTGCACCTTACCAGCCGGAATGACCTTATAGATTGGGCATTTATGCGCTCTATATTTCCGGGACATTTCCGACCAACTGAAGTCGGCTTCGGCGAGCTTTGGAACAACTGTATTTTTGCTCTGGATGCCAATGTCCTTTTGAATCTATACCGATATTCTCCCGAGACACGCTTGGAACTTGAAAAGGCTATCAAGTCGGTAAAAGATAGACTTTTCATTCCACATCAGGTCGCGAAAGAATTTCTGAACAATCGGCTGAGTGTCACGGCTGGACAAGCTAATGAATATTCACAAATAAGCAAGCAGCTAGAGGAGTTCGAAAAGCAGTTGACCAATAGAAAGAAACACCCGTTTCTTCTAGGGGATGAACTCGAGGCATTTATTGAGTTGGCTCCCAAATTGAAAGCTCAACTCGAAAAGCATAAAACTGCGCTACTTGATCGATTTAGCAAGGACGAGGTTCTGGATTTTGTTGAGTCCTTCTGCGGTGGAAAAATAGGCAACGGCTTTGACGATGCAGCTATGCGGACCCTAGCAACTGAAGGTGAAGCGCGATATAAGCTGGACATACCCCCTGGCTATAAAGACGGGAAAAAAGAAGCATCTGGCGACCCATATCGGAAGTTCGGGGATCTAGTCGTTTGGAAGCAAATTATTGAACAATCGAAGAAAACAAAGAAGCCAATCATCTTCGTTACGGATGATCGTAAGGAGGATTGGTGGCTTGAGCAATCAGGGAAAACGATTGGCCCTAGAACTGAACTGAGAAACGAATTTATAACAGAAACCGCCTGCGAATTCTGGATGTATACAACTGATCGATTCATGGCAGAGTTTGCCCGCGTCAACAAAACTCAAGTAAATGAAGCGGCAATTGCCGAGATTATTGAATTGAGCGAGGAAACGAAAACCACGCCATCAGCAGCTGTTCACATCCCGCAAGACGATGATCTGTTCCATACTACAAGCCGCGAATCCCCTACCCAAAGGATAATTCTTGCCGAACTTGAGGATTGCATAGAGACATTTAGCGAGGGCGAAAACTCAATCGACTTAAATTTTTTCGTTCATATGTATTTGGTTCCGTCAGGCTATCAGGCGAGCGACGCTATCACAGTTTTGAATCATCTTCAGTTCGAACAAAAGATCGAGATTTTTCGTAAGCGGATCTCCAAAGAGAGGTCAGAAATGCATATTCGTCTTCCTCAGAAGCGGAAGGTCAAATTTATATAATTGCTAGGTATCGACATTATCCCTAATGACATTGCGCCGCTCTGTGATCTTCGCCCACTCGCTTCTAGCCGCTTGCTGCGCCGATTGACGATTGGCGTACACATGCGGCAAAGTCTTGGGATTCGTCGTGGCGCCCGCAACCGTCTGTTTATTCTTCCTTGTTCCGGTTGACGGCTCAATCTCCTGACCGGATTTCTTTGTAACCCGGTCTCTCCATTTGGCAATCACCCCAGTGATGCCCGGATCTTGATCCACTACGTCCTCCCGCTCTACTTCCGCTTCTTCCATCCGAATTTCCATTTCGATCTGCGATGTAAAGCCGGCATCGCTTATGCTGTGAGAAACCTTCTTCACCAGCCAGTTCATGCCATCGATGTCGCCCTTAAAACCAGAGACATTGACCGGCGACTGAGGCGTCAACAACGGGTCGGCCAACGCCAGCGACAATTCGAACGTCGCCAGGCCACGCTGGATACGTTGCCACTCGGCGACTGCGACGGTGCGGGCGTCGTCTTCGCTGGCGAAGGTGGTGCGTAGTCTCTTGCTGTTGCCGGGCAATCCCGCCACCACGCTACGGCGCAGCCCACCATGCTTGATGTCTGTCCAGAAGGCGCGCACACCAGAATAGCTATCACGCTCGGCGCTGTGGAAGCGATGACGGTCCCCAAGATGACGCACGATATGAATCGTCGGCAGATCCTTGCCGGACGCGGTCTTGCTGCGACCTGCGGGCATAAATAGCAGCGTGTCATTCTTGACGGTGGCGACCGCATCATACTTTTTGCCAAGCCGGCGCAGGAATGCCGCATCGCTTTCTCGCGTCTGGTCCAGGTGCTTGACTGGCACGTTGCGCAGCGCCTCGGCGATACCCGAATTCAGTTCTTGCTGAAACGCGATCACCTCGATCACTGCACCCAGCGTCGTGTCGTGGAAGCTACGTTCCTGCGGCTGGCAGAATGTATCGATCAGGCTGGCCGTCCTGGCGCGCAGCGTCAGCACGTCCGGTGTGCCGCTGTGTTCTACTTCATCGACGGTGAAAATGCCTTTGTCCACTAGGCCGGTTTCTTCCCATCCGATCTGCACATTGATCCGCGCGCCTTTTCTCGGCAGCGCAAGCAGACCATCGTGATCGCTCAGGGTGATGTCGAGCTGGTCGCTTTCCTCGCCTCGATACTCCGTTAGCGAGAGATTGGCCAGGCGCGAGGAAAACTTACCGGTGAGGTCTTGCTCGTCGAGCGTAATTTTGAAAATAGGGATTGGATATTCCATCAGAACAGGCTCCGCACGCTGCCGGCGACGTTGTTAAACGTCGATACACCGGTGTTGACGGCATTGTTCACACTGTTACTGATGCCTTCCAGGCTCAACATGTTTTTGATGCTGCCCAGGTCGCCCAGAGTATTCAATAAGCCCAGCACGGAATCGTCGGTACGCTTGAGCGTGATCGAAAATTCAATCCGGCCGGCGCTGCCGTCCTGCCCCAACACTGTGCGCCCCTCGGTCATGCTGGCGATGATGAACGAACCCAGGATCCGGCCCGTGCCTTGAATCAGTATCCACGACTTGCCGGTGTCCGCCATCAATCGCAGAGCATCAAGCGAATAGATGCTGCCGGTCAGCTCCGGTGCGATCCAGCCGGATAGCGTGATTGTATCGTCTCCCTTGCCGGTGAACTGGTGGGCGTCACGTGTACCGACCCGAGACGTACTTGGATGCTTCCATTCGGTTTGTCGCTGCAACTCCTGATAGGCCAGGGTCGGCAGGCTAAATACAAACATGCCTAATGTCATCATCATGATAAAAATCCTTAATCGAGGTAGTCGGACAGGCTGGAACGGACCCGTGCCATTTTCTGGCGGTCGCGCTGTTCCATAGCAAGCGCTACGGCGCGGGCAATGGCCTGTTCGTCCATGCCTGGCGCTGCCTGAATCGTGATCTGGATGGTGTCCCCCTGGATCACTGCGCCGGCGCCTGCAACTCGCTGCGAAATCGGCGGGCGGGTATCGAAAGCCATGGCCGGCATGGTCACCGCCCCGATGGCAATACCTGCGCCAAGCTGCGTCTGACGCTTGGCAAGGCCGCCAACCTGGCCGAGAGGATCGTCCTGGCTGCGTTGCAGACCGACCGCTAGCCCTTGCATGGTGAAATCGCCCAGCTCGGCAAACACGCGGCTTGGGCTGTGGATACCCAGCTTGTCCTTGAACCAGCCTACAACGTTGCCATCACGCCACCCGCTGCCACAAGGCGATACGGGTGCCGATGCCGCCGTCGGTGCCGGAACCGTATTCGTAGGCGGAGCCGCGTGATTGCCATGCGCCGGCGCGTTCGGAGGTGGTGTGGTTTTTATTGAGCCAGTAAGAGCCGACACCGCCATCTTGCAGGCCCTGACCAGTCAATTGCGAGGCATAGATGGCGGACACTGCGGAACTGACGGCCAGGTTATTGCGGGGAAATAGTGTAAATTCATTGACGCGCCCATCGCCGACATACGTGCCCCATAGGTAATACGGCTGTGCTGCGCCGTTGTCGGCAAAGCGCACGGGTGCGCCGGATAGCGCATTGGCATTCCCGGCGGTACTCGCATAATTGGCGCTATTGGCGTAATTGACATTGAAATTGGAGGGATTGTAGACATTGACGTTATCGGACGAATTGCCGCCAAATACCCAGTTCGGCTGTCCGACATTACCGGACCAATTCAAACGTATGCCTGATCCGTTGACCTTGTCTGCAGGATTGAAATTGCCGCCATGCCATACGGTCTGACCTGCCACCGTCAGCGCCTTGGTCGCATTGATCGTTCCGCTCTGGAAGGTGCCGTGCGCCGTCCCGCTGCCATCAACCAGTTCAAGAGTCCCCTTGTCGGTCATGCGCAACTGCACGGCGGTATTCGATTCCCAGTTAAACACCAACTTCGGGGCGTAACTGATGTCATTGCCCTTGGTATTGGTCACGCGGCCCGCCTCGCGCACCTCCAAGCCCGGGACGGCATAGGAGATATTCGGCTTGTCGGCAGCAATCGACAGCGGCCCCATGCTGTCGCTACTGCGTTTTACGTAGGCAGCATGCGGATCGGGATCGGCTTTATGTGTGGCCATGGCTTGCGCGATGGTTGCCGACAAGTCGGCAGGCGTGACCGCCCGCGCCGCATCTTTACCCGCTTGCGTCTCGGCGGTTGTGGCCAGCTCAACCACGCCCTGGCGTTCTGTACTGGCGGGAGGATTGGTAAAGCTGCTATCGCCAAAGGTCAAGGAGGTGACTTTAATGGAGGTAAAGACCGTATCGGCGGACAGCAATAGCATGGCCTGCGCCGATTTCTGCAGGATCGGATCAGGCTGCCCGTAGATGCCGAACAGCACGCCGTTGCTCAACCAGTAGCCGATACCGCGCACCGTATAGACGTCCGGCCCATCGTCGCGGATGGTGACGTGCACCGTGTCGGGCGCGACGACTTCGCCGGCAATGGTGGCAATGCGCTTGATTTCACCGGGCAACGCGGTCATATCCTCACCAGGCACAAAGCTAGTTGCCGTGATGCCGATCTCGGCAATCTGCAATTTTGCGGTGCCGTTGTGTTCGGCATTGACCAGGGCGGCGCGGCCTGCCTTGGTGACGATCATGGAAAGGGCTGTCATATAATTAAACTTCTGTCAGGTTCAAACGGGCATAGAGCACCGGGAGGGCCGCTGCTGCTACTCCAATGGCGGCGCCGGTGGCAATGCCCTGGGTAAACGTAAAGTGGCTGCGGACCGATTCGGTGCGGTTGACTTCGGCAATCACATCGTCGACAAAGGCAGCCGTGGCACTTTGTCCATCGGACAAGGTCATCACCAGCTCGAAGGTGTAGGGTTCGCCCATGGGTTCAATCTGCCACCATTCGCGCAGCAGGATCGCCCCGCCGAAAGCTGCCACCACATCCTTGACCGCCTTCGCGGTTCCCTTCTGGCGGTGGATCTTCATTGCATTGCGCACCCGTGCGCGCCGCACTTCCTCGCTCCAGTAGGACTTCCAGCTATCGACTGATCGATGCCAGGCTAACCAAGGCAACAGGGAAAGCGCGATGGTGTCGGGGTTGTGCAGCGTGCGTAGCGGCACCGGGATAGCCGAGATCGGAGACGTAGCCGTCTCTAATGCGCGCTCGAACGGCGTTGAATTGGGCGGCAGCAGCGATGTCATTTTTTTCATGCCTCGCCCCAGATACCGGCATAGGCCACTTGTACGTCGTCGCAGTAATAGGCGACCAGCTTGGAGATATGGGCATTGGCGCTTTCCCGTTGGTGAAGCAATTTTTCCCGCTTGCGACTGCGATCAACTATTCGCCCGAGGTCAAGACTCGCATGGTCTTGAAGGCGCAAAACATCATCGGCAAGGCCCGTCTGGAATTTGATGCCGGCTGGACGGACATTGCGCAATCCTTCATGACCATCCGCAAAACACTGACCACCAGCGGCCGGCAAATCACGTATGACGCCGGCCGCACCGACGAAACCGGCCACGCCGATCTGGCGTGGGCATGTATGCACGCTCTCGATCACGAACCATTCGAAGGCGCCACCCAAAACACTCAATCATTTATGGAGATTTACTCATCATGAGCAGAAAGCAGCAGCGCCGCGCGCGACATCGTACCGAGGCTTCCACGGCGGCGCGGGATCTGGAAGGCCAAGCCGCCGGCGGCAAGTTCGAAAGTTTCACATTTGGCGACCCGACACCGGTTCTCGATCACCGCGAGCTGTTGGAATGTTTCGAGTGCTGGAGCAACGGCAACTGGTACGAACCGCCGGTAAGTTTCCCCGGCCTGGCTAAGTCGTTCAATTCGAGTGTCCATCACAGCAGCGCCATTTACTTCAAAGCCAACATCCTGACCTCTACGTTTGTGCCGAACAAACTTTTGTCGCGGGACGCTTTTAAGCGCTTCGTGTTGGACTTCCTGATTTTCGGCAACGCCTATCTTGAGGAACGTAGCAGCCTCAGCGGCCTGACGCTGCAACTCAAACACGCACTTTCCAAGTACGTGCGGCGCGGGCGCGATCTGGACACCTATTTTTTCGTCAACGGCTGCGGTCAGGATCACGAATTCGACCGAGGTTCAATTTTTCATTTGATGGACCCTGATGTGAATCAGGAAGTGTACGGCGTGCCGCAGTACCTCAGCGCGTTGCAATCGGCGTGGCTCAATTAAGCCGCAACCCTGTTTCGCCGCAAGTATTACAAGAACGGATCACATGCCGGCTTCGTGTTTTACATGACCGACGCGGCGGCCAACATTCAGGATGTGGACCACTTGCGCCAGGCAATGCGAGACGGCAAGGGACCGGGAAATTTCCGCAACCTGTTCATGTACGCGCCGGGCGGGAAGAAAGACGGTATCCAGATTTTGCCGGTATCGGATGTGGCGGCCAAGGATGAGTTTTTCAACATCAAGGGCGTGACCCGCGACGACGTGCTGGCCGGCCATCGCGTACCGCCGCAACTACTTGGGATCATGCCAAGCAACGCCGGAGGATTCGGAGCTGTTGAGCCGGCGGCACGCGTGTTTGCACGCAACGAACTTGTGCCGCTGCAGACGCAATTTCTGACGCTCAACGACTGGCTTGGGGAAGAGGTGGTGAAATTTGATGACTACGAAATATTGACAGGAGAGGGAAATAAACAATGAGTGATATTGCAGACCGCGCAGATTCTTTGATCACAATGGAGCGGGCCGCGGCCTTGACGGCCGTGCGCAAATCAGCGCACAACTTGACGCCTGACGGCCACTGTTATTTCTGCGACGAGGATGTGCCGCACGACAGGGTGTTTTGCAATATCGAATGTCGCGATGATTTCGACAGAGAGAGGGCGTCATTGCGCCGCGCCGGGAAGTCGCCTAGATAGCCGCTATACCCCTCGCTTTTTTAGGAGGGGACGATTGCAAGTGTTGAATGCTACGTGGAGAAAGAAAATTATTCGCCTCTGTTAATGGCATTTCTATGTGTTTTAGTCATCAACTAGTTCGAGTGATAACTGACTCTATTATTTTTTCTATCGTCTCATACCTCGCCCTAAAGAACTCACGACCGTCATTTATGCGATAGGGCGCAAGCATCATATGAACTTCTGTTTCCAATTTTCGTGCGTCTACGTGCCGCCATTTTTTTATAACTACAAATGCCAACGCAACGCCTGTCGCCGAAGATAGTTGCCGAGCACGTTCGAGAGAATCTCCGCTTGTAAATCCAACCTTATATATTTGTTCCTGCATAGCTGGGCAACGCATAACATACAATTCGCCCTCATCCGATGGAGCTGCAGCGTCTCCATCTTTAGCTTCCTGAGCGACTTTCTCTGAGGCCTCAAGATACTGTGTGATTTTGAGTTTCGCTGCACACAACGTGTCTTTGAGAAAAATCGTCCTTGCGGTGGTTCCGGCGGGTTTCCATTTGCTAGATGATGCGATCCATGTTCTACCAATCACGACATTGCCGTGCCTATCTACACCGGCTTCGTCATTGGAGCGTCTTTTCCAATGTCCCTCTGTTTCTATTTCGTACTGAGGGAGATTTACCATAGTAATAGCCGACGTTGGGGCGAGACTATTCGTCTCTATTGCGGGTATCACCGTATAGTCACCGCTTAGCCCCTTTCCGCCCTTTTTCTTTGTTGCCCGTTGGCGAGAATTGTTGGTAGCTTCTTTGTTTATCGCCAATCTCGCATTGAAATACCGCGGCAGTTGGAAAAGACCTTCCGCCAGCGACCATAGAACGGCTGTTCGACTAAATCGCTCGGTCATCGTTGTTATGATATTGGTCCTAGTTTCTTCGCTACTGATGGCGGCAAAGACTCCTGGATCATCACAGGCTACGTCAAATGAGTGCTGATATTCAGCGAGGTAGCAACGCGATAGATGTTTCTGTTCCCCGATATCAAATTCGCCAGCGATGACTGTTCTGATATGTGTTTTAGTTCCTTCCAAAGGAATTGGCTCCCCTCGCCGAGTTCCAATTTCCGACCTGCATTCGGCGAGAAATGCTCGTTTTGCCGGGGGCACTTCTTCCAAATCGGCTTCGGACTGGTCGGAACATCTTAATTTCCATTCGTCGTCGTTTAAAGCTTCGCCGCCTATAAGGTACCAATGAAGCGAACCTGCACGCCTGATCATAGAAAATCCGGCAATTACAAATTCTCTTCCCTCTCCATTTAGAAAGGAAATGTCAGTCACTAACCCGCTAGTGGAAAAGTGGAATATCTGATCTTGCGGTAAATCCAAAAGAGAGGAAACATCAAAGCCATCACTATCTCCTGAAGTGATGTAGTCAAAATAGTCTTCGGCATGAAAAACGTGGTTGAACTCCTGCTCTATTTCCGCATACGGTGCAGCTTGTTTGATTAATTTGACATGAAGAAACGGCTCAAAGTAGTTGAAATTTATTGGTTGCGTACCGATCCCAGACGAAGCATATCGGTGGGTATACTCAATCGCCATTTCGCGCAAGATTTTATCCGCGGGGAACTTCGCTCCAGATTTAGATAACCGGTCTAATACCCGCTTGTATTCTTGAGCAAGGCGCTTGCTTTCAGCGGCCAACTTTCTCCTTTCTTGGCGTGGCATGTTCTCGAGAAAAAAGAGTTCTCCCTTTTCGTTCAAAAGGCGCCGATGATCCTGTGCTCCGATTGGATGAATTTTTGCGAGTTCGCTTAAGCGAAGTTTTCTGTTCGTCATAGAGAACAAATCATGCGACGCTTAGTTCGAAATGCTTACCAAGCGCGGTCATCGCGTCGGAAATTCTATCGATTTTGGTTGTATGGTGTAGATCGATAAGACGGTTCACTTCTTGCTTCGTTGTGTCCATACGCCGCGCCAGCTCGACCGGACGCATATGCTGTTCTAGCATTGCGTTGAGTAAGAACACTTTTGCCGCAACACTCAAAGGGAGTTCAACCAGGCGCTCGCCTTTTTTTGCCTTTGATGGCAATGGCACTTGGCGATTATCCTCAAAATAAAATTCCATTGAACTCAAGAGAACATCGGCGGCCATTTCCAACGCCTCTTCTTCAGTATCGCCTTGTGTGATGGCTTCCGGTATATCCCGGAAAGTAACAACAAAGCCGCCAGCTTCGTGATCAGGTGCAAATGTGGCAGGATATTTCATGGTATGTGCTTTCTATTTCTTTCTAGTCATTCTGATAATGCAGGGGTGAAGCAGTCGTACGATTAGCCCCTTTCGGGGCTATCTCACTTCAGGTCTAGTTGTTTTTTTATCCCCTCGACAAGTCCTGTTTTTAGCTCCTTGCTTGGGTGTCTCGGTAGGTGGGTCTGTTTGCCGTTGAGGTAGACTTTTATGTGCTTCGAACCATCCTTAAAAGTCGCCCCCTGTTGCGTTAGCCACTTCACAAACTCACTCTGCTTCACTGCCATCCTTTGTTTGTTTCAGTGACTCTATTGTAATCAAATTTGATTACCTTTGCTATACTAAAGTAATCAAATTTGATTATTTTTTATTGCGTCGCCCCAACGCAAACACCGGAAAGATCGCGACTGCCTCGCCTGCTGGCGGAGTGGCACAATAATTCGACCTTTACCTATCGAGGCCGACCATGTGCGGACGAATCACTCAGACCAGAACGATCAGAGAGTACGGCCGCGCCGTCGGCTGGACAGAAGAAGAAATCCGGCGTCGCGACATTGGCGGTTACCGCCCCGAGTTCTACGCATCGCCCGGCGTGCCTCACTTGATTTTGCGCAATTTCAATGACGCGCCCTGGGCGGAGCTGGTCTCATGGGGCTGGTTGTCAGGATGGGCAAAGAGAGAAGGTAAGGCGCATGCGATCAACGCGCAGCGGGAGAAACTGCTTGGAGGCTACTACCGGGCGTTGATGACCACCGGCCGCGTGATCGTGCCGGCGGATGGCTGGTATGAATGGACCGGTGCAAAGGCGGACAGGCAGTCGTGGTATATCAAAGCGAAGAACGGGGCGCCGCTGCTGCTTGCTGGATTGACCAACCACTTCCCCGATCAGCCGGGCGTGGATGGCAGTGGCTTTGTGATCGTAACTGCCGCTGCCGCTGGCGACCTGGCGAAAATTCACAGCCGCCGGCCGGTGGCGTTATCTGCAGACGGCGCTCGCTTGTGGATGGACGGCGCGGTGTCATACGTACAGGCCGAGCAGGTCGCGCGAGAAATGGCGCTTGGCCCTGATGACGTCGAATGGTACAAAGTCTCGACTGAGGTCGACCGCTCGAACAGCAGCGGCGCTCACCTGATTGAAGCAATCTGACTTCATTCTCTGGGGCCAATCAAACACAGCCAGGACTGTGCGTAGTCGATGATGTGGCCTTCCTGTTCGACCCGCTCGAAACCGCCCAACACCATGCGCTGTTCATTGATCCAAATTACGTGAGGATCGTACAAATCACAACGCGCTTGGTCCGGCCCCGGCCGCCCCCACATGTGGCGTGCCAGCTTCACAATACGGTTTAATCCGTTCTCGCGGGTGTCCATGATCCGTAGATCGCCGTGATACCTGACCGCATGGGCAAGCTCTCGCTTAGGGATCAGGACACCAGCCTTCCGCATCTTGATAATTGACGTTTCCATAGTGCGAAAACACTGTATAAAAACACTGTATAACAGCAGTTTCCAGCCGGGGCGCAGTCGTTCCGCGAGCCAATCGCTCCTGGCTACTCAAGTCCAAGTTCGTCACGGCTGACACCCCAATGCAGCAGAAGGTCACGTATTTCCGCCTCGTAGTGATTTAGTCCCATGAATTCATGAGCTAGGCCGATTAAGTGGACGAGCGATGCATTCGCGGCCAACAGGGTGGCGCGCAAATCTGACTTGTCGGGGTGAAAGAGCATACCGATCAAGTTTTCCTGTTCGTCCTTCTCGAAATGTCGATGGAGCGCGCCGAGAGTCACGTGCGCCCCGTCGCCTGATGGAAGACGATATGCCAGCTCATACAGTTGCGGCAATTCTGCTTGAGCAGCCAACGCTGACCATTTCAGCGCGCGAGGCTCCGCATATTCTGCCGTAACCGCTGTGACTTCCTGTCGAAAGGGCGTGAGGTCTATCCCGTTGTTCGCCATTTGATTCATCTCGATCATCGAGTTCGCCAATTTCAAGCGATGTCGCGCATTGTCCTCATGCAGTTTTTCGACGGTTCCCCTCACTTTTAGCAATCCGCCCGTCAATATCACCGCTTCGCAGCAGAGGCGAGCAAGGGAGCGTGCCTCGGCAAGTGCGCCGCGCTCGGCAAGCAAGATTGCCGACTGGAATGACTGAAGCGCCCGGTAAAAGCTGGCAATGGCCAGAACTCGCGCTTCTGGGTGTTCCCCATCAGGGAATTCGCGAATCATCCTCATCCCCATGCGGTTCATGCGATCTGCAATAGCGAAAGACTCAGGAAATTCGCGGCGAACAGTGTCTCGCCACGCATCCAAATCGTCCCCGAGAAAACCAATGTCGTTGAAACCATTTGCCATAGCGTCACCTCCCCTTTTTGAAAATTATGGCAGACGTTGACGGCTCGCAACTTTCGCGCCTAGGGCGGGACGTTATTAACTGCGGCCGCTTGGTTGACTTTGACTCAGCGCGCGCAGTCATCCCCCCCGCCACGCCTGCCCGCTAAATTGGGTAGTTTTGACTCAAATTTCTAAAAATGGTGCGTATAGGGAAAAACAGCCCTAGAAGGGCTGATCGCAGTGGTCGCGCTGTAATGCATTTTGATGCACTCTCAAGCGGTTTTTGGGCTGTGGGCGCCCGGGTTGTTAACCGAAGGTCATTTTGTGAATACAGCCCCGTTTCGCGCGTTCTAGAAGGGGCGCGTAACAGATGCAACAAAAGCGCTATTGAGGCTGACTCGCCGCGTTGTTTATAGGTCTGTTAAAGCATTTATTTTTTTATGTCTTTGCCCGCAACGTTGTTGTTAGTTGGGAGAGGGGCCGGTGTCGTTGTGCGAGGAGGAGAGGGCGGCGGTTGCTTGGCAATAGCACCTGGCTGAATCTGTTGCATACCCTGAAAACTTTTCTGGAGTTGTCGCAGTTCTGCGAAGCTATCCATCGTTGGAGTCCCTTTATTGCCTTTATCAGTAGCCATTTTTTTCTCCGAATTTGAGTTAAGCACCACCACGAAACATATCCACGCCGTACAAAAAATTGCAAGGGTAAATAAAACAGCAGCTGCCCTATCAATCGTTGTTAACTGGAGGCGCTGAGAATCGTCATCATCTTCCGGCTTGCCGCTAAGGACATGCTCAATATGTTTGGCGTTCTCGTTCAGAATCACTACAACACATAATATTGTCCCGGAAAAACATAAAATGGCTGCGAGATATTGATACGTTAACGTGCCACCTGTCCCTTGCCCCAAACTGGTGGTCAACAATGTTAATAAAAGTCCTAGCCCTGCGGTCGACAATGTCAAGAACGATTTGTCATACTCTAACTTAGTAGAAAACCATGCGGTGATAGATGCCGAGTAAAACGCTACTTCCTTTGCCTCCGAGATTTTATCTGTATTTGATACAGTCTCTTTGACCCGGCGGCGACTCACGCTAAATCCTTGAATTTGATTTCGCACAGATTAACTCTTCTTTTTAGGGGCTGTGCCGGGCGTATCTTGCTTTTTCTTCTGGTCACCCCCGGTTTTAAGTTTAATCATGCCGTCAAAGCTAGATTGAACTTTTCCCTTCCGTACTGCAGTCGGCGTGGCCGGTTTCTTTTTTATTCCGGGTCTGCCAGCAACTAAATTTTTCTTGTTATTTTGGTTAGTCATGAACGTTTTTCCAGAAGAAAATGTTTATTTAAATTGCGGCAATCGACCGGAGGCGCAGGATTTGACCCCGCGCACCCGATCAAAAATCGTCGTAAATATCCCCGCACCAATGATCCCGATAGCATCTCCATGCAGACGCAATGCCTCCGAGAACTGCCCATGCAAAGAGGCCGTAAATTAGGATATCTGGTGGGCTGGCGCTGCATGCCGATTTAGATCCAGCAGGCATAAAGAACGGCCCACAAAGCACATCGGTTATGCTTAGCAAGAAGAAGATAATGATTAGTGCTGGTAATGTGTGCAGAAAAATAGGCTTCAAAAAACGCCTTTGGCGCTTTTCGTAGGAATCGTTAGCGTTCAACATACTGTCTCCCAAGGAAATCCAAAAAGGGTGGCGATATCTCGCCACCCTGGCTTTACCGATGCTTACTTAGGCATCGACCGGCAGTGCGAGCAGACTAGTTCGAGCTTTCCCTTGCGGAATCGCTGATAAGCGCTCACACGGACGGATTTCGGATATTGGCATGTAATCATGACAAGTACCTTTCATCAGTTCGCTTGACCTTAGTCGAGAACTTGGTACTTGCAAAACAGCGTTGTATAGCATACACTTCGGCTGCTCTTCGAAAAGCAAGTAATTCAAGAGAAAACTGGGGTCAAAGCTCAGTTTTCTTTTCCCTAAACGCCTAAAGAATCCCCATTCTTTAGGCGTTTTTTGTTTCATATACGTGCTTCATATTAGGTTCTCCTTTCGCAAATTCTCCAACCGATATTGCACGGCCTTACTGCTAACTCCGCATTCCGCTGCGATTAGTATTGGTTTGCAGTCCAACGCTTTGACGGTTTCAACTGGCATCATTATTTCTGCCGCGAGATTATTCGCTTGCCACTCGCTATCCTCATACCAGTTGTGTTCTCCCAAGACTGCTCCACGGTGCAAAGAAATAGCGTGATTTAGGGCAATATGGCTAAACTCATGAATCACGGTGTATCTTGAAAAAGGGTCATCATTGAAGAGTCCGAGATATATGCTTTCACGTAGCACGATGAGGCCCTTTTCAGGGATCGTGAAAGCAGCCGTCTCAGATAGTTCGCTATCAGGTATCGGATGGACTATGTATCCAGCTCTAAAGAGGGTGTCTTCCAGAAGATGAACGGCGTCAACAAAATGTGGGCCGTCCTTATAGCAACCGCTTGCATTTAATAGCGCTCTAAATTGGTCAGCTACTCCCCTTAATTCCAATCGAGTCTTTCCTGCAACTTTATAGCCGCAGGGCTTTTTCGGATTACTTGAGTTTCCATTAGTTACTACCATCAAGGCCTCCGGATTTTAGCCACTTCAGAACATCCTCTGGTACTCCCTGACCATCGCTCAATCTTCGTGCAAATGCAGCTACCAGGTTTCGATCGTCAGCATGTAAGGCCGAAACGGGAACAGCTTTCATCGATTGAGCGCATGCCACCTGCAGTTCTTGATATTGAACCATGCTGATTAGTGGGGCCAAAAATGCGAGTACTTGATCCCCCATCTTATTGCTAAGAGCTTTTTCCCCAAGCTCAACAGAACTTAGATAGGCAGAGCTCACGGATAGCGCCGTCGCCATATCCTTCAGGGTCAGGCCAAGATCCAACCGGAGCTTTCTCACACACAATCCGAATGGCGTTAATTTCATGTTTCTCTCCTAATTCAACCGTTAACTAACTGAAATTTAGTAACTAAATAGAATGCTATTCACGGTAACTAATAAACAATCTGGTTGATTTATACGCATATTATTCCTTTTTGGGTGGGTTGTCAACTAATTGGTTGATTTGGTGGTTAATCGGAAACCCTGTATGGCATCTGAATACAGAGCGAGTTGATATGTCATTATACTGTATTTATATACAGTAGTATTGCTGGCGATGAGAAACCAGATTTTCGCGAAATTTGTTGAAGCCCAGTTTGCTTTCGAATTTGCAAGAGCCTATGGCTTTCTATGCAAATCTTTAGCCCTAATCTGTGTATATCTGGCTAGCATTTTCCAATCACGATGCCCGGATACCAAGGCAACTTGCTCGATACGATATCCTTGTTCGAATAGGCGTGACACACCCTCATGGCGCAGATCATGGAATCTCAGGTCAACGATTTTTAGTGCGTTACAGGCGCGCGGGAAATGGCTGCTTATAGTGCCGTTCGTGACCGGGAAAATCCGCGGGTCGCTTGTGCGGGGCTGGCGCATCGCAATATTGAAAGCGTCGGCCAGCAACGGCACCTCTTGATCATTCCCCTTTTTCTCCTGCGGGTGCTTGCGATCCCTGATAGTTATTGTCCTGTCATTTTCGTTGAGATCGTCCCATTTCAAGTTAATGATTTCCCCCGCCCGCATGGCTGTTGCAATCGCGAAGCGGATCAGGTCCGACATCGGGACCTTCTGTCTTGTACCTTTGGCGATGAACCAGTCGCAAATCTGCTTGATTTCCTGTTCTGTTGGTCGCCGGTCGCGCTCAGTGGATTTTGTCCGCAGGCCCATGTACTTCAGGTTGGCCCGAGTTTCGGAAATAACGTCAAGGTCAATTGGCATTTTCCGCAGCTGTTTGGCTGCCTTGAACACGCTGCCGAGATAGGTGAATTAGACGCTGATGGTGACGCCGCCGGCGCCCTTGCTCCCGTCTGGCTTGGCTTGCTGCCTGTTTTTTATATGTTCCATGAGTTTTTCCGAGGTGATCTCCGGGATAGTCAAGTCACCTATGTCTCTTTTGAGCCGGGTCAGGAGGTCAAGTTTGTTGCGTCCAAAGGGTTTTGCAACCTGCATCTCTTTGGAGTAGCGTTCAATTAACTCCGACAGGGTGACGCCAGAGAGGCTGCGTCCGTCTTGGAAATCTAATGTATCGATCTCACGCTCGATTTTGCGCGTCCATTCTTGGGCCATTCCTTTGGTCGGGAATGACTTACTGATAGACTTATGGCCTTTTCGCCGGATTTGCGCGAACCAAGATGCGCCTCGTTTTGTAATAGTTGCCATGTTCCTTGATGCAAATTTGATGCAATGAGGTAGCAAAATACCACAAAATTGAGCAAAATAGCGCATAAATTGCATCACTAATTAGCCGCAAAAATAGTTGTTTATCTCAATGAAATCAAGTAATTACACTAAGCGCCGCATATCCGTTGCGCCCATGATGGACTGGACCGACCGCCATTGCCGCGTGTTCCATCGCCAGATCACCCGCCACACCTGGCTCTACACCGAAATGGTGACCACCGGCGCCTTGCTGCACGGTGACGTGCCGCGCCACCTCGATTTCAGCGATATCGAGCATCCGGTCGCCTTGCAGCTGGGCGGCAGCGAACCGGCCGACCTGGCCAAGAGCGCCAGACTGGGCCAGCAGTGGGGTTACGACGAGATCAACCTGAACTGCGGCTGCCCGTCCGAACGGGTGCAGAAGGGCGCTTTCGGCGCCTGCCTGATGGCGGAAGCCGAGCTGGTGGCTGATTGCGTCAAGGCGATGCGCGATGCGGTGAGCATCGATGTTACCGTCAAGCACCGGATTGGCATCGACAAGACCGAATCCTACGAATTTGTCCGCGATTTTGTCGGCACCGTGGCGCAAGCCGGCTGCCAGACCTTCATCGTGCATGCGCGCAATGCCATCCTGAAGGGCCTGAGCCCCAAGGAAAACCGCGAAATCCCGCCGCTCAAGTATGAATACGCCTACCAGCTGGCACGCGATTTCCCGGGGCTGGAAATCATCATCAACGGCGCCATCAAGACTACCGAAGAAATCGATTTCCACCTGCAATATGTCGACGGCGTGATGCTGGGCCGCGAGGCTTATCACAATCCCTACCTGATGGCCGATTTCGATTCCCGCTATTTCGGCGCCGCCGGCGCAGCGCCGAAGACGCGCGCCGAAGTGATCGAAGCCATGCTGCCTTATATCCGCCAGCAGCTGGCGCTGCATGGGCACGACGGCAAGGGTTTGCGCCTCAACAGCATCACCCGCCACATGCTGGGCCTGATGGCCGGCGTGCCGGGCGCCAAGTCGTTCCGGCAGGCGCTGTCTGACTCGAAGCGGCTGGCCCTGGGCGATCCCATGTTGCTGGTCGATGCATTGGCAAACATGCAACCATTGGCGGCCTGAGAGCGGCGATCCTGGGTTTTGCTGCAAAACAGCGGCAAACTGGTGTCCTTAAAACATTTTCAGTCTGCTAAATCCTTTAAAATAGCGACCTCTGGTTTATGTTTGTTTTACCCAGGCTGCCCAGGGGCGGCCTTGCGTGCATAAACCGCAACCTTCATAGCAAAGCTGGACCAGGCTACCCATAAGGCGGCTTCCGGGCCGGTTATCTCCAAGGCGAAACATGTCACTTGCAACAACTGAAGAAATCATTGCTGAACTCCGTGCCGGGCGCATGGTGATTCTGGTGGATGAGGAAGACCGTGAAAACGAGGGCGACCTGGTGCTCGCCGCCGATTTCGTGACGCCTGAGGCGATCAATTTCATGGTGAAGTATGCGCGCGGCCTGGTCTGCCTGACCTTGACCGAAGAGCGCTGCGACCAGCTCAACCTGGGCATGATGACCAGCCGCAACGGCACCGCCTACGGCACCAATTTCACCGTATCGATCGAAGCCGCCGAAGGCGTCACCACCGGCATTTCGGCCGCCGACCGCGCCCGCACCATCCAGGTGGCGGTAGCGCTTGGCGCCAAGGCTGGCGATATCGTGCAGCCGGGCCACATCTTCCCGATCAAGGCGCGCAAGGGCGGCGTGCTGATGCGCGCCGGCCATACCGAAGCCGGTTGCGACCTGACCGAAATGGCGGGCCTGACGCCGGCTGCCGTGATCTGCGAAATCCTCAAGGAAGACG
Organism: Collimonas sp. GW821-FHT07E08; assembly: GCF_059418905.1. NCBI lineage: Bacteria > Pseudomonadati > Pseudomonadota > Betaproteobacteria > Burkholderiales > Oxalobacteraceae > Collimonas > Collimonas sp. GW821-FHT07E08. The sequence continues at coordinate 41,603 of NZ_JBWKQR010000018.1, forward strand.
GCACCATGGCGCGCCTGCCTGACTTGCTGGAATTCTCCAAGGAGCACGGGCTCAAGGTCGGCACCATCGCCGACCTGATCCATTACCGCGGCCAGCACGAAAGCATCGTCGAGCGCCTGGCTGAACGCACTACCCATACTGCCCAGGGCACGTTCAAGACCATCGCTTATCGCGACACGCCAAGCGGTGGCGCCCACCTGGCCCTGCTGCACGGCACGCCGTCGCCGGATGTGGAAACCCTGGTGCGCGTGCACCAGCCGGTATCGATCCTGGACTTGCTGGAAACCGAAGCCACCAACCATTCCTGGAACATGGCGTCGGCGCTGGCGGCGATCTCCGCTTCGCCGTGCGGCGTGGTGGTGCTGCTCAACTGCGAAGAATCGGCCGACCAGATCTTCGCCAAGTTCGCCGCGCTGGAAGCAGCTTGCAGCGGCGTCAAGCCGCCGCCGCCGCGGGTCGACCTGCGGACATACGGCATCGGCGCGCAGATCCTGAAAGACCTCGGCGTCGGCAAGATGAAGCTGCTGGCCAGCCCGCGCAAGATGCCGTCGATGACGGGTTACGACCTTGAGATCACCGGTTATCAAAACAAGCCGAATGCTTGAAGAGTAGAAGAGTAGAGTGCTGTAGCGGTGTCTGTTGTAGCCGATGTTTGCAGTAATTGATGAATAGATAAGCGCCTGGTGCGTATAAGAGGAAAACCATGACAGTCGGAATTTACGAAACCAATCTGGATGGTGCAGATTTGCGCATCGGTATTGTGCAAGCCCGCTTCAACGAAGATGTCTGCCACGGCTTGATCTCGGCCTGCCTGGCGGAGCTGAAGCACCTGGGCGTGGCGGATGAAGACATCCTGCATGTCACCGTGCCCGGCGCGCTGGAAATCCCGCTGGCGCTGCAGAAGATGGCAGAGACCATGCAGTTCGATGCGCTGATCGCGATCGGCGCCGTCATCCGCGGCGAGACTTACCATTTCGAGCTGGTCTCGAATGAATCCGGCGCCGGCATCACGCGTGTCGGCCTGGACTCCGGCATCCCGATCGCGAACGCCGTGCTGACCACCGAGAACGACGAGCAGGCCGAAGCGCGGATGGAAGAGAAGGGCACCGACGCTGCGCGGGTGGCGGTGGAAATGGCCAACCTGGCGATCGCGCTGGAAGAGCTGGCGGAAGCCACCAGCGAAGAATAAGATGTTGTGACAGGCGAGGCGCCGGCGGCGCTTTGCCTTTTTGTATGTGAACGATAGCTGGAAAAATTATGACCAATAAAACTTTGCACGCCAATCCGAGCAAGAGCCGCACGCCGCGTCACCGCGCGCGCGAATTCGCGTTGCAGGGCCTGTACCAATGGCTGTTGAACAATGAAGACGTGACCGCGATCAGCGAAAACATCCGCCAGGCGCACGGTTTCGACAAGGCCGACGCCGAGCATTTCAACTCGCTGCTGTACGGTGCGATCAAGGACGTCGCCACATTGCGCGCCGGCCTGGAGCCGCTGATCGACCGCAAGATCAGCGAGCTGTCGCCGGTGGAGCACGCGGCCCTGCTGATCGGCGCTTTCGAACTGCAGAACCACGTTGAAATCCCTTACCGCGTAGTCATCAACGAAGCGGTCGAACTGACCAAATCGTTCGGCGGCATCGATGGCCACAAGTATGTGAACGGCGTACTGGATAAATTTGCCGCGAAGGCGCGCGCAGTGGAAATCGGCGCCGGCAAGAAATCCTGATCCAGCAATCAAGGCGGGGCCGCGGATGCTGCGTTGTCGCTTCCGGTTCCGTGTTTCAGGCGAGGCGAACAGCCGCTGGCAGCTAGCGCCGCGCCATTCGGAAAAGCATTCATGACATTCTCGCACCTAGCTTCACGCCTCGACAACATCGCACCGTTCCATGTGATGGAGCTGGCAAAAATGGCTGCAGCGCTGGAACGGCAAGGCCGCCACATTATCCACATGGGTATCGGCGAACCTGATTTCACCGCGGCGCCGCTGGTGATCGAAGCCGCCGCCAAGGCCATGGCCGACGGCAAGATGCAGTACACCTCGGCCACGGGCCTGCCGGCGCTGCGGGAAGCGATCTCGGCCCATTACCGCCAGGTGTTCAGCCTCGATATCACGCCCGAGCGCATTGTCGTCACCGCCGGCGCTTCGGCGGCCTTGCTGCTGGCTTGCGCCGCGCTGGTGGAAAAGGGCAGCGAGGTGCTGATGCCTGATCCTTCCTACCCCTGCAATCGCCACTTCGTCGCGGCCTTCGACGGCCAGGCGAAAATGATCGCCAGCGGTCCGCAGCAGCGCTTCCAGCTGTCCGACCAGATGGTGCGCGAGCACTGGGGCGGGCAGACGCGCGGCGTGCTGCTGGCGTCGCCGTCCAATCCGACCGGCACTTCGATCCTGCACAGCGAGCTGGAGAAGATCATCGCCACCGTGCGCGGCAAGGGCGGCTTTTCCATCGTCGATGAAATCTACCAGGGCCTGAGCTACGAAGGCGACCCGTTTTCGGCGCTGTCGCTGGGCGACGACATCATCGTCATCAACAGTTTCTCCAAATATTTCAACATGACCGGCTGGCGTCTCGGCTGGCTGGTGCTGCCGGAAGCGCTGGTGGCGCCTATCGAAAAACTCGCCCAGAACCTGTTCATCTGTCCCTCGGCGATCGCCCAGCACGCTGCGCTGGCTTGTTTCGAGCCCGAGTCGCTGGCTTTGTACGAATCGCGCAAGAGCGAATTCAAGCGCCGCCGCGATTACCTGGTGCCGGCCCTGGTCGAACTGGGGTTCAAGGTGCCGGTGATGCCGGATGGCGCGTTTTATGTGTATGCGGATTGCAGCGCCCTCTTTAAGGAAGGCGACGACGCCGACAAGTTCGTCAAGGAAGTCTTGAACCAGGTCGGCGTCAGCATGGTTTCCGGCCTGGATTTCGGCCCCTACACTGCACAGCACTACATCCGCCTGTCGTACGCGACTTCAATGGAAAACCTGCAAGAAGCGGTACGTCGCCTGGGGCAGTTTCTCGGCAAGCATTAAATTCAGACAATGTTCGCTGCCGGCATTCCGGCGGTATTGAAAAAGGAGCTTCCATGCACTTCGTTTTCCCTCCCAAACCGGCAGCAGCCGTTCCCGTGGCCGGCAGCGACCAATTGTTTCCGGTGCACCGGATCTACTGCGTCGGCCGCAATTATGCCGAACACGCCAAGGAAATGGGCAGCAGCGGCCGTGAAGCGCCGTTCTTCTTCATGAAGCCGGTCGACGCCGTGCTGCCGGTCGCCCACGGCAGCATAGGCGAGATGCCTTATCCATCCATGACCCAGGACCTGCACCACGAAATCGAACTGGTGGTGGCCCTGTCCACCGGCGGCAAGAATATCCCGGCAGCCGAAGCCGTCAAGCACATCTGGGGTTACGCAGTCGGGCTCGACATGACCCGCCGCGACCTGCAGGGCGAAGCCAAGAAGCTGGGACGGCCATGGTGCACCGGCAAGGGCTTTGACCATTCGGCGCCGATTTCGCCGATCCATCCGGTCGGCGCCACCGGCGTCATCGAGCAAGGCGATATCCACCTGGACGTGAACGGTGCATTGCGCCAGAAGGGCGACATCAACCAGATGATCTGGAACATTGCCGAGACCATTGAGCAGCTGTCCGCCTATTTTGAATTGCAGGCCGGCGACCTGATTTTTACCGGCACGCCGGCCGGGGTTGCCGCCGTGGGCAAGGGCGACCTGCTGGAAGGATCGGTAGCGGGCGTCGGCGATCTGCGCGTACGCCTGGTCTGAGCAGATACCGATGAAACTGTATAGCTACTTCCGCAGTTCCGCCTCCTACCGGGTACGGATTGCCTTGAACCTGAAGGGCATGCCCTACGATACCGTTCCCGTGCATCTGCTGAAACATGGCGGCGAGCAGCTCAGCCAGATGTACCGGACCTTGAACAGCGACGGCCTGGTGCCGACCATGGTCGACGACGATGCAGCCGACGGCCAGGCGGTGCTGACGCAGTCGCTGGCGATCCTGGAATACCTGGAAGAAATCCATCCGGCGCCGGCATTGCTGCCGCCGGCTGCGCTGGACCGGGCTTTCGTACGCAGCATAGCCTTGTCGATTGCCTGCGACATCCACCCGCTCAACAACCTGCGCGTGCTGCGTTACCTGGTGCACGAATTGAAAGTGGATGAAAACGCCAAGAACGCCTGGTACCGGCACTGGTGCGAAAGCGGCCTGGCGGCGCTGGAGGTGACGCTGGCGAGGGACCGCAGGCCCGGCAAGTTCTGTTTCGGCGATACGCTGACGCTGGCCGACTGCTGCCTGGTGCCGCAGATTTTCAATGCACAGCGCCTGAAATGCGACCTGTCGGCGATGCCGACCGTGATGGGCATTTACCAGAACTGCCAGCAGCTGGACGCCTTTATCAAGGCAGCGCCGGAAAACCAGCCGGATGCCGAAGCCTGAACCGGTTCAAGGACAGCAAAAAAGCCAGGGTGTGCAGCCACCCTGGCTTTTTTTTCAGGCGCCGGCCTGGATCGGCGCGGCAGGATGGAAACTCTCCGCGCGCGCGATAGGCCAGTATTTCTCGAACACCGGATAGCGGTATGTCTGGTTCAGCAAATCTCCCGGCTGCAGGTAATGCAGCAAATCAGACATCAGCTTCACTTCATGGTCCGAGGTACGGCGCACAATGTGATGCGCGCGTAGCGCAGAAGCATGCGGCAGGCCCGCGGCCTGCACCAGCTCCTGCAGCGCATGCAAAGTGCTTTCATGGAAGCGATAGACGCGTTCGGCCTTGTCCGGCACCACCAGCGCCTTCTGCCGGCCCACGTCCTGGGTGGCGACACCGGTCGGACAGCGGTCGGTATGGCAGCTTTGCGACTGTATGCAGCCGAGCGAGAACATGAAGCCGCGCGCCGAGTTGCACCAGTCGGCGCCTATCGCCAGCGTGCGCGCCAGGTCGAAGGCGGTGATCACCTTGCCGCTGGCGCCGATCTTGATGCGGTCGCGCAGGCCGGCGCCGAGCAGGGTGTTATGCACCAGCAGCAAACCTTCCTGCAGAGGCATGCCGACATGATCGACAAACTCCAGCGGCGCCGCGCCGGTGCCGCCTTCGGAACCGTCCACCACGATGAAGTCCGGCAGGATGCCGGTCTGCAGCATGGCTTTGACGATGCCGAAAAACTCCCAGGGATGGCCGACGCACAATTTGAAACCGACCGGCTTGTCGCCCGACAGCGTGCGCAGTTTCTGGATGAATTCCAGCAGGCCGATAGGATTCGAAAACGAGGAATGGGCGGCGGGCGAGATGCAGTCGACGCCCATCGGCACGCCGCGCGTGGCGGAAATCTCCGGCGTGACCTTGGCCGCAGGCAGCACGCCGCCGTGGCCGGGCTTGGCGCCTTGCGAGAGCTTGACCGTGATCATCTTGACTTGCGGCGAAGTCGCTTGCGCCACGAATTTTTCTTCATTGAAGCTGCCGTCGCCGTTGCGGCAGCCGAAATAGCCGGAGGCGATCTGCCACAGCAGGTCGCCGCCGAATTCGCGGTGATAGGGCGAGATCGAGCCTTCGCCGGTATCGTGCGCAAAGCCGCCTTTCTTGGCGCCGCGGTTGAGCGCGCGGATGGCGTTGGCCGACAGCGCGCCGAAGCTCATCGCCGATACATTGAAGACCGACATCGAATACGGCTGCGCCCGTTCGGCGCCGACCGTGACGCGGAAATCATGGCTGGCGATGATGGTCGGCGACAGCGAGTGGCCTACCCATTCATAGCCGCGCAGCTTGACGTCCAGCTCGGTCCCGAACGGCCGGCTGTCGACTTCGCCTTTGGCGCGCTGGTAGACCAGGCTGCGTTCCTTGCGGGTGAACGGCGCGCCGTCGTTGTCGCTCTCGAAAAAATACTGGCGCATCTCGGGGCGGATCATTTCAAACAGAAAACGGAAATGCCCCATCAGCGGGTAGTTGCGCAGGATCGCATGGCTGCGCTGGTTCATGTCCCAGACGCCGAGCGCGGTCAGCAGGCCGGGGAGCACCGCCCACCACCACCCCATCTTGCCGGCTGCGGCGCCGGCGGCAAGCAGCAAAGTCAGCAGCAGTATTGCCCAGAAACTAAGGTATCGACTGACTCTCATGATTTCCTTCCTTTTAAGATTGCCGCTGCGCCGGCGGTTTGCTTGTGGAAAACCGCTTGTAACGGTAGCAGGCCGACAATTTTACACATTGGCGGCGCGTTCCGTGCGGCCGCTGCTTCCGTTTGTCCTACAAGGACTTCGGTCCCTGTCCTATAGCGCCTCATGGGGAGGCTGGTTAGCATGGACTCACCGATGCAAGGGCAGCGATGCGGGCCGGCCGGGCCGGCGCTGTCGCTCTACAGGCGCCCCTGCATACCAGGCCAGCCGCGTTGCCGGAAAACCGGCCTGGCATTGAATCGACAACCATCAAGGAGTGCACAATGAACTGGGACACTATCCAAGGCAACTGGAAACAATTCAAGGGCAACGTCAAGCAGCAATGGGGCAAGCTCACCGACGACAAGCTGGAGCAGATCGCCGGCAAGCGCGACCAGCTGGCCGGCAGCATCCAGGAAGCCTACGGCATCAGCAAGGACGAGGCTGAAAAGCAGATCCGCGCGTTTGAAGAGCGTCACAAGGATCGGTAGTTCCGGATCCTCGATTCCACCATGCATGATTGGCAATGACGCCATGATGTCGAAGAAAGAAAGGACATTGACATGACTATCAACAAAATCCTCGCGGCCATGCTGATCGGCGTTGCCGCTTTTAGCGGCACATCGCTGGCACTGGCGGCGGACAGCGCCAAAGCCAGCTACAAGGCGGCGGAAGACCTGGCTGACGCCACCTACAAGAGCGACAAGGCAAAATGCGACGAGCTGAGCGGCAACGGCAAGGATGTCTGCCTGAAGCAGGCCAAGGCCACCCGCGAACACACCGCGCAAGATGCAAAAGCCGAATATAAAAATACCCCGAAAGCTGTTGCCAGCGCACGTAAATCCGAAGCTGACGCCGACTATGCTGTCGCCAGGGAAAAATGCAATGGCCTGGCGGGCAATGCCAAGGATGTCTGCATCACGCAGGCCAAGGCGGACCGGGTTAACGATGTAGCCGACGCCAACACCCAGAAGGATGTGTCCAAGGCCAAGGCCGACGCTCGGGAAGAACGCGCCGATGCACGCTACAAGGTTGCCATGGCCAAGTGCGATGCGCTGGCAGGCGCTGCCAAGGAAGACTGTGTCGTTGCTGCCAAGGCCGAGCTCGGCAAATAATTGATCGTTTGCGACTGCAACTGCAACATCTCAAGGAGAACCATCAATGACTACTTTTTACAAACGCATCTCGGCTTTTTTCTTCGCGCTGTGCATGGTGTCCCTGGTCGGCTGCGCTGCGACCGCTACCCAGGAAGGCACCGGCGGCTACGTGGATGACGCTGTCATCACGACCAAGGTCAAGGCTGAAATCTTCAATGAGCCAAGCTTGAAATCGGCCGAAATCAATGTCGAGACGTTCAAGGGCGTGGTGCAGCTGAGCGGCTTTGTGGCGCAACGGGATGATGCTGCCAGGGCTTCCGCGGTGGCGGCCGGCGTCAAGGGGGTGAAATCGGTGAAGAACAATATCTTGCTGAAGTAGGTTGCACCCGTCCGCCGGCCGGAGCCTGCATGGCAGAGGTTCGGCGGACGCACATCCGGGATGAAGTGCTGGATGAAAGATTGAACGGATACGGGAAACGGTTATACACTGGATCTGCGTTTACATTGAAGGCAGTCGGACGCACACTGAACGTCACGCGCTGGAAACAGCGCCGGACAACTTATCTGATTGCGACGGTTGAATAGATGATAAAAATTTTGGTGGTTGACGACCATGCGGTAGTCCGCGCCGGCGTCCAGTACTTCATTGCAGATATCCCGGAGATGGAAATCACCGGGGAAGCCGCCAACGCGCAGGAAGCGATCCGGCTGATCCGCTCCGAGGAATACGACATCGTGCTGCTCGATATCGCGATGCCGGACAAGAGCGGCGTGGAGGTGCTAAAGCAGATCAAGCGCGAGAGGCCGCAATTGCCGGTGCTGATCCTGAGCATGCACCCGGAAAGCCGTTACGCGGTGCAGGTGCTGCGCAGCGGCGCCGACGGTTATGTGCAGAAAGAAGCGCTGGCGAAGGAGCTGGTAAAGGCGATCGAAACCATACTGCAGGGCCACAAGTACATCAGCTACGCGGTGGCTGAGCTGCTGACGGCAGATCCTGCCAGTAATGAGAATGCGCCGCTGCATGAATCCTTGTCGGCGCGCGAGTATGAAATTTTTTATAAATTGAGCCAGGGTGAAGGAGTGACCAGGATTGCCGAAGAGCTTTGCCTGAGCGTCAAGACCATCAGCACTTACCGTACGCGTGTGCTGCAGAAGATGAGCATGACCAGCAATGCGGATATTATTTATTATGCGATCAAGAACAATCTGATCGACTAGATGGGGCAATCGTGTCGCGGGTGAAAACCGCCTGCCGTTCGCCAGCCTGGCGCAATGCATGAATTGAAGCGAGGGATGTTGAAATAGCCGTCAACTAAAATGGACCATACAACAACCTCCGATATAGCCGAATCCGGCGCCACGCCGTTGCGGATTTTTTTGGTCGAAGATTCAGTGGCTGTCAGGGATTTGATGATTGATACCTTGAGCGAAATCCCGGGCGTGGTATTTGCCGGATTTGCAGAGGAAGAGGCGGATGCATTGAAAAAAATCGATGCCGAACCTTTTGACGTGCTGATCCTGGATATCGAACTCAAGCAGGGCAATGGCATGAGCCTGTTGCGTACGCTGGCGGCGTCGCCCAAGCCGCTCAATTCCACGAAAATCATTTTCAGCAATAACGTCAGCAACGCCTTTCGCCGCGCCGGCGAGAAATATGGCGTGCGTTTTTTCTTCGACAAGAGTTCGGAATTCACCAAGCTGCGCGACTTGCTGGCAGCACTGGGGACAGGACTGCCGGATCATTGACGGAGCTGTTGCAGCCTGGCAGCTGCTTGCAGCGTTTTCAGCCATATCCGCCCGCCGGCATCCGGCGGGTTTTGTGCTTTTCATGCTTTGTTTTTGCAATGACCCGGTTATGCTATCGAACGACATGAAAATCCTGGAGACGACTTGACGACAGACGACCATGAGGCGGGGCTAGGCAATCCGCATTACCAGGATTTGCTGAAGGCGCGGGCGCTGGAAAGCCTTGCCGCTACACGCACCTATGTATCGCGTACCGCCATCGCCGCCATCCTGGTGAGCCTGGCGCTGACGATAGTGTCCGCGGTGGTGCTGGTTGCCTGCGTTTACCAGGTGGCGCTGCCGTTCCCGACATCGCAGCTGCCGCTCATGCGGGCCAACACCGCCGCCGGTTTCTTGCTGGCCGCCGGCAGCCTGCTGCTGCAATGCCTGACGGGCAGGCTGCGAAAAGCCGCCAGGCTGGCGGCGCAAGCGCTGGCCGTCCTGCTGCTGCTGTTTGCCGTCGCGGCGCTGTGGCATGAAGCGTTTCGCAGTCCAGGCTGGCTTGACATTCTTCTTGCCGCGCTGGCGCCGCAGCCCGGTTTGCGCAACCCGAGCGGCTTGCATCCGATGGTGGCCATCGGTTTTGTTTTCTGCGGACTGGCTTTGCTGCTGCTTGACCGCCGCGGAAAAAAAGAAAGCCACCTGGCAGAATACCTGGCGATTGCCTTGATATTCCTGAGCGCGATCCCATTGCTGGGTTACCTGTACAACGTCGCGGCAATGACCCAGATGGTGTACGCCACCAGCATCCCCTGGCTGTCGGCGACCGCGTTCCTGTTGTTGGGCATGGCGCTGCTGATGGCGCGTCCGCATCAGCGCCTGATGGCGATCATCACGCGTCATGCGCCGGGCGGGCAGATGCTGCGCCGCTCCCTGCCGCAGATGCTGGTGCTGCTGGTGGCCCTGCACTGGCTGGCGGACTGGGGCGCGCGCCAGGGTTTTTACGAGCGTACCTCGGTGCCGCCTTTGCTGACCCTGATCGACGGCGTGCTGGTGCTGTTCATTTTCTGGCGCGCCGCAGGCAAGGTCGACCGTGAATACGGAGCGCGCCTGCAAAGCGCCGCGGAACTGGCGGAAGCCACCGCCTTGCTGATTGCGGTGAGCGACAACACCAACGACCCGATTTTCGTGAAAGACAGCCAAGGGCGCCTGATTTTCGCCAATCCAGCCTATTTGCGCCAGCTCGGACTGAGCTGGCAGGACGCCAAACACCGCCGCAGCCGCGAACTGTTCCCGGATCAGGAAGATGCAATCCGCATCGACCAGGATGACGCCCGTATCATGAGCGGCCGGGTTTCCGAAACGCTGGAACAGACGGTGCAGCTGCCGGGCGACATGGTCACCACTTTCCAGACCACCAAGGCGCCATGGTTCGGCCAGCAGGGGCAAGTCATGGGCGTGGTCGGCATCGCCACCGATATCAGCGAGCGCAAGCGCGCCGAGGATTCGCTCAGGCAGCGCGAACTGGAGCTGGAACGCACCATCGCCCAGCGCACCGCCTTGCTGCGCGAGCTGGCCAACCACATGGAAACCATACGGGAAGAAGAGAAACGGGCGATCGCGCGCGAGCTGCACGACAACATGGGCGCATCGCTGACGGCGCTGAGCATGCACCTGGAGGGCGTCTACAAGATCCTGCCGGAGAATGAGCACTGGCAGCATCGCCGGTCGCAGATGCAAACCCTGCTGAGTTCGCTGGTGGCGACCACGCGCCGGATCCAGACTGAATTGCGGCCGAACATGCTTGAGCTGTTCGGGCTGAAAGCGGCGATTGTCGAACAGCTGGAAGATTTCAGCCAGCGCACCGAGATCGTGTGCAACTCCAGCCTGCCGGACGAGGACATCGCCGTCGATCGTAAAATCGAAATAGCGGTCTATCGCATGCTGCAGGAAATCCTGAATAACGTCTCCAAGCACGCCCAGGCCACCCAGGTCGATTTGATCCTCGACATTGACGAAGACCGGCTGGCGCTGACGGTGCGCGATAACGGCGTCGGCATGTCGCAGCAGCGTTTTGAAAACACCACCACCCACGGTTTGCGCGGCTTGCATGAAAGGGCGACCTACCTGGGCGGGCAAGTCCGCTTTGCCGGCGGCGAAGGCAAGGGAACGACGGTGGTGATCGAATTGCCGATGCCGGGGCAGGCGCCGGCGGATGCGCCTAAGTCATAAGCCGACGGCTGCAAGGTCGAAAGCCGGGAGCACCGGCCTGGTGCAGGCTCAGGACGGCGGGCAGGGATCGGTCGCCACCAGTACGCTGCAAGGCACTTTTTCAACCAGGAGGGTATCCACCGAGCCGCGCCACCAGCGTGTCGCCATCGGTTTCTTGCGTGAATGGCCGACGATCACCAGGTCTACCCCCAGCTTGCTGACCAGGTCGCTGATCACATTCACCGGTTCGCCGCTTTCAAAATGGTCGACAGCCTTGATGCCGGCGTCGCTGAGCAGCTTGTGGCCCTTGATCAGTTCTTGTTCGAGCAGGGTCTTTTCAGCCCTGATAGCGGATTCGGCGACGAATTCGCCTGCCATCAGGTAGGTGGCAAGGTTGATGACCCCCAGCAGGTGGACCTCGACTTCAGGGCCGGGCGCCAGCTGGATGCAGGAATACAGGGCCGAACGGCTTTCGGGCGTGCCATTGTAGGCGACGAGAATTTTCCGGTACATATGCCCTCCTGAAAATTGTATTTGCAATGTTCTCTGCTTTCATCATAGCGCAGTCCAGGGCTGTCAACCAGATACCATTTGGGTATTTGCAGCGATGTTTTCCGGCGCCGGTTTTGCATGGCGAAAATCGATTTTCGGATTCTGCCCTTGCCGTTTTCTGGCGCGTTGCCGGGTTTTCCCGAATACTGCAAATTGGCGGCGCCTGATCAAAAAGCGCCGAAACTACGGCACTATTGCGCTATGCAGCACTATAAAAGTAGACTTGGCGGGTAATGCGCCAGTTCGGGCTGTGCAAGCTTCAGCGGTTTGCAGCGTGATTGATCAATAAAAAGTCGAAGGAAAAATGGATGTCGGATGAAATCGTGATTGTCGGCGGCGGCGCCGGCGGCCTGGAGCTGGCATGCAAGCTCGGCCGCAAGCTGGGGAGCGGCCACGTCACGCTGGTGGACCGGGCGCTGTACCACATATGGAAGCCGTCCCTGCACGAAGTTGCGGCGGGAACGCGCGACATCCATCAGGAAGGCTTGTCTTACCAGATGTTGGCGCACGACAATAAATTCCGCTTCGTCTACGGCGCCATGACCGCGCTCGACAGCGTCAGCAACACGATCACGGTGGATGCGGTGCTGGATGAATCGGCGCAGGAACTGATCCCGCCGCGCCAGATCGGCTTCAGCAAGCTGGTGATCGCGGTCGGCAGCGTTTCCAACTATTTCGGCATCAGCGGCGCCGAGGAAAACACGATTTCGCTGAACACCACCGAAGACGCCGAGCATTTCCGGCTGCGCCTGCTGAAAATGCTGGCGATGGCGGACCTGAAGAAAGAAAAGGATCCCGACGCCGGAGTCGACATCGTGATCGTCGGCGGCGGCGCAACCGGCGTCGAACTGGCGGCCGAACTGCGCGACGCCAGCAGCGTCTACACCGATTACGATTTCCCGCACCTGAATCCGAACCGCGATGTCCGCATCACCATCCTGGAAGGCGCGCCGCGCTTGCTGGCGCCGCTGACCGAACGGGTTTCCAAGGCGGCCACCAAGCTGCTGCAGGAACGCGAAGTGAAGGTGGTCACCGATTGCCGCGTCGCCGCCATCGCAGAGAATTTCGTGACTGACGCCAACGGCAACAATTACGCGTCGGACCTGTGCGTATGGTCGGCCGGCATCAAGGCTCCCGATTTTCTCAAGACCCTGGGTTTGCCGGTGACCAAATCAGGCCAGCTGGAAGTCGACGGCTTGCTCAAGGTCGCAGGCAGCAACAATATCTATGCGCTGGGCGATTGCGCCGCTTGCATCGGCCCCGACGGCAAAATGGTGCCGCCGCGCGCCCAGGCCGCGCACCAGCAGGCCGACTACCTGCTGGAGATGTTCGTCCGCTCGAACAAGGGACAGGCGGCGCTGGACACCCCCTACGTCTACAAAGACCATGGTTCGCTGGTGTCGTTCGGCAGGAATACCTCGGTCGGCACCTTGATGGGATCGCTGACCAAACTGGGCTGGTTTGTCGACGGCTTCTTCGCCCGCATGATGTACGCCAGCTTGCACCTGATGCATCTGAACGCCTTGCTGGGGCCGGTGCGCACCGGCGTTACCGCCGCCGCCAGCAGCCTGATGAAGCACGCCAAGCCGTCAGTCAAGCTGCACTGAGTTTGTAAGCATGTTGTTCAGATGTAAAAGTATGTATCGCTTGCATGATTTCCGGCGGAGCTGGTCTATAGTTCAAATCAACAGCCGTGGGCATACCGGTCTGTGACTATGCGACCCTTGAAGGAGTCAATCATGCTGTACAAAAAATGGATATGTGTTGCGCTGCTGGCCAGCACGACTGCTGCGGTTTCTACCTCTGCCATGGCTTACGACGACGGCGCCAATACCGCCATCGGCGCGGTGGCAGGCGCTGTCATCGGCGGCGCGGTGGGCGGCCGTAACGGCGCTATCGTCGGCGGCGTGCTGGGTGCCGCGGTAGGCGCGACTTCGGGCGGCTATCGTGACGATGGCGGTTATTATGACCGTGGCCAAGGCTATTATGCGCAGCCGGCGCCGGTGTACGTTCGCCCTGAGCCGGTCTATTACCAGCCTGCGCCGGTTTATTATCGGCCGGCCCCGGTGTACTACCGTCCGCAGCCTGTGTATTACCGCCCAGCGCCGGTGTATGTGGAAAACCACGATTACTACCGCCAGCAATATCGCGGCGGCTACTACGAGCGCTGATCCAAGCCCGGATTAAACAACAGGCGCCGGTCCAGATGAGAATCTGGACCGGCGTTTTTTATTGGCGCGCCGGATTCTTTGCTATGCGCCAGGCTGCATACGTCCTATATTGAAAAGACTCAGGACACCTGGCCATTTCATGGAGGAGACTGTTGTGGGCAAAACCAAGCATGCGCCGGCCGACGACAAGCACGGCAAGCGAAAGAAAATACAGCAGGTGAATCCGGCCGAGCGCTGGACCGGGCACGCACTGGACGGCAGCCAGCAGCTCGATATCGTCGAAGAACAAATGTATGTGAATGAACCCGGAACCACCATCGACCAGCCTCTGGTGCCGCAGAAAACGCCAAAATGATGCGCCTGGAGAGCCTGCTGCCTGGGACAATTTGTCCAGCCCGGACGGGCGTTGCAGGCGGCCGTCAACCTTGCCTGCTAGTTTATAATCGTGCAGAGAATGCCTTCCCTAAAAAATGCAGCATTATAAAAAAGTAGGAAATCATGCGGATTCTTTCGGTAAGACCGGCCGGTGGCCGAGCGCCAGCTCATGGGCGCCGCCTTGGCTCCCTGTGTATCCTTGCCGCTGCGCTGCTGGCTGTCGCCGCCGGCGCAGCTGAGGTCGACGCCGGCGCTGTTCCCGACACCATCAAGCAGCGCCTCACCGCATGCACCGCCTGCCACGGCGAGCAGGGACGCGCTACCAACGACGGCTACTACCCGCGCATCGCCGGCAAACCGGCCGGCTACCTCTACAACCAGCTGCATAATTTTCGTGAAGGACGCCGGCAGTATCCGATGATGACCTACCTGGTCGACCATCTGTCCGACGCCTACCTGCAGGAAATCGCCCAGTATTTTGCAAACCAGCATCCGCCTTATCCGCCGCCGCAGCCGCCCGATCCGTCGAACGCGACGCGGGCGCGCGGCGAAGTGCTGGTCAACAAGGGGGATCCGGCCAAGAAGATACCAGCCTGCATCGCTTGCCACGGCAGCGCCATGACCGGCGTTTTGCCGACCACGCCAGGCTTGCTCGGCTTGCCGCGCGATTACCTGGTCGGCCAGATCGGCGCCTGGAAAAACGGCGCACGCCACGCGGTTGCGCCCGACTGCATGGCGCAGGTGGTGCAGCGCCTGAGTGCGGAAGACATCGGCGCCGTCGCCTCCTGGCTGGCGGCGCAGCCGGTGCCTGCCGACGCTACGGCGGCCGCCCCCGGCACGGCCAGATTGCCGCTGGCGTGCGGCAGCATTCCCCTCCCTTCGGCCAACCCTTGATCAAGCAGAGCGCAGAATGAAACGATTATTCAAGTGGGTGCTAGGCGGGTTGCTGCTGCTGATCGCGGTTGCTGCCGGCGTGCTGGTGGTCTTCAACGCCGATGACAACAGTGCGCCGCCACAACCGGCGCAAGCCGCGGCGAGTCCCGGCGACCAGATAAGCCGCGGCGCTTACCTGGTGCGCGGCGGCGACTGCATGGCCTGCCATACGGCGCGCGGCGGCAAGGAACTGGCTGGAGGGCGCGCAATACAGACGCCGTTCGGCGCCATCTATGCGCCGAATCTCACGCCCGACAACGACACCGGCATCGGCGCCTGGTCGGCCGACGATTTCTGGCAAGCCCTGCACAACGGCAAATCGAAAGACGGCAGCCTGCTGTATCCGGCCTTCCCGTACACGAATTACACCAAGGTCACGCGCAGCGACGCCGACGCCATGTTTGCCTACCTGCGCAGCGTGCCGCCGGTGCCGCAAAAGAACCGCCGGCACGAATTGCGCTTTCCCTACAACAACCGGTTCCTGCTCTACGGCTGGCGCGCCCTGTATTTCCGGCCTGGCGTATACCAGGCCGAGACGCAGCAATCGGTGGAATGGAACCGCGGCGCCTACCTGGTGCAGGGACTGGGCCATTGCAGCGCTTGCCACACCACCCGCAACGCCCTCGGCGGCACCGACCTGAAAGCGGACCTGGGCGGCGGTTTCATCCCGGTGGTCAACTGGTATGCGCCGTCGCTGACCTCGGACCAGGAAATCGGCCTCGGCGACTGGGACATCGAACACATCACGGGCCTGCTGAAAAACGGCGTCTCGCCGCGCGGCACGGTGCTGGGGCCGATGGCGGAAGTGGTCGGCGCCAGCCTGCAGCACCTGAGCGACCAGGATGTGCGCGCCATGGCGGTTTACCTGAAGTCCTTGCCGCGCCAGAAGGAGGCCGCGGAAACCGAGGAACGCGCCAGGCCGGACGAGGTGGCGCGGGTGATGGAGCTGGGCCAGAAGATCTACAAAAACCATTGCATCGATTGCCACCAGGCTTCCGGCAAGGGGCAGTGGCCGGCTTACCCGCCGCTGGCAAGTAATCACGCGATCACCATGCCGGCGCCGGTGAATGCGATCCGGGTGGTCCTGAACGGCGGCTTCGCACCCAGCACCGCTGCCAATCCGCGTCCTTACGGCATGCCGCCTTACGGGCCGACGCTGAACGATGGCGAAGTCGCCGCTGTGGTTTCGTACATCCGCAACAGCTGGGGCAACAAGGCGCCGATCGTGGGTGCGTCCGAGGTCAGCCGCTATCGCGCGGTGCCGCTGGATTAGCGCTGCGGTTCCTCCGTCCCTCCCCCCAAAAAAAAGCAGCCTCGGCTGCTTTTTTTACATGGCGCGGCTTAGACGGTCAGCATGATCTTGCCGATATGCGAACTGCTTTCCATCAGCGCATGCGCTTGCGCCGCCTGCTCCAGCGGAAAGGTCTTGAAGATCACCGGCTTGATCTTCTTTGCCGCCAGCAGCGGCCAGACGCGCTCCTGCAGCTGGGTCGCGATGGCGGCCTTGAAGGCGACCGGGCGCGGACGCAGGGTCGAGCCGGTAATCGTCAGGCGCCGCATCATGATGTGGCGGAAATCGATGCTGGCGCTGCTACCGCCCAGCGTGGCGATGAACACCAGGCGGCCGTCGTCGGCCAGGCAGCTGATTTCGCGCGGCACGTAATCGCCGGCCACCATGTCCAGGATGACATTCACGCCTTTGCCGTCGGTCGCGGCCTTGATGACGGCGGCGAAGTCTTCCGTGCGGTAATTGATCGCGCGTTCGGCGCCCAGCGCCTCGCAGGCGCGGCATTTTTCATCCGAGCCGGCGGTAGCGAATACCCGGTGGCCGAGCGCCGTGGCGATCTGGATCGCCGCGGCGCCGATGCCTGAGCTGCCGCCTTGCACCAGCAAGGTCTCGCCGCTCGCCAGTTTTGCGCGGTCGAAGACATTGCTCCATACGGTGTAAAAGGTTTCCGGCAGCGACGCCGCTTCCGCCGCGCTCCAGCCGTCGGGCAGCGGCAGGCATTGGACGGCCGGCGCGCAGCAGTATTCGGCATAACCGCCGCCTTGCACCAGTGCGCATACCAGGTCGCCTTTCTTGAACGGGCTGTTGCCGAAGTCGCCGTCGACGATTTCGCCGGCGATCTCCAGCCCCGGCAGGTCGGAGGCGCCCGGCGGCGGCGAATAATTGCCGGTGCGCTGGAACACGTCGGGCCGGTTGACGCCGGCAGCCTGCACCTTGATCAGCACTTCGCCTGGCTTGAACGAGGGCAGGGGGCGTTCGCAGATCTGCAATACTTCCGGGCCGCCGGGATGGGTGATTTCGATAGCGCGCATGGCATGGTTCCAAGGTAAAGAGGCCATTGTATGACAAGTCTTATTTCTCTTTTGAAAGCGAGAGTGATAGCTTTTCTGTATTAGCCCAGCGCAGGCATTCAAGTTATTATTTTAATGCTCAAAAACAAGATTTCTATACAGAAATTCTTTCAATCAAGGGCTTCATAAAGAACAGGCAATGACCGACCGTGCAAGCAATGCAGGTAACAAAGCCATATCCAAGCCGGCCTGGCACCACATGAACGCTTCGCCGGTGACGCGGCAAGCGACCAGCCGCCAGCGGCGGCGCGCATTGTGGACCTGCATCGGGATTGCTGCGGGAACATTGCTGCTGCTGCCGCTGGCGGCGGTCATGGGGCCGCGGGTGCCGGCCTTCCTGCCTTCCTACCAGACGGCGACGGTGGTTGCTTATGTCATCATCACCTACCTGATTTTTGCCCACTATCGCGCCACCAGGGCTCTCGATCTGCTGTTTGTCGGCGGCGCCTGCTTTTATTGCGCCGGGATCTTTTTACTGCAGTTCCTGGCCTTGCCCGACATGTTCCTGCCGCACGGATCGCTGCTGGGCGGCGAGCAGACTGCGATCTGGCTGTGGTTTTTATGGCATGCCGGCCTGGCGCTGGGGATCCTGGCCTATGCCGCCAGCAACTGGCGCTATCCGGCCCTGATGTACAGCTACTCCCAGCGCCTGGCGCATTGGCTGATGGCCGCCGTGGCGGCGGCGCTGCTTGCCAGCATGGCCCTGGTCACCGTATTCCATGCATATTTGCCGCGGCTCGACGACAACGGCGATTTCCGCCGGCTGGCCAGCAGCGGCGCCGGCCCTTTGCTGCAGTGCATGACCGGCCTTGCCTTCCTGGTCTTGTGGCAGGCCACGCGCTTCCGCGCGGTGTTGCACGTATGGCTGGGGGTTGCCCTGGTTGCGCTGCTGTGCGACAACGCCATCACCATGGCCGGCGGCAGC
The DNA here is from genome assembly GCF_059418905.1 of Collimonas sp. GW821-FHT07E08. NCBI lineage: Bacteria > Pseudomonadati > Pseudomonadota > Betaproteobacteria > Burkholderiales > Oxalobacteraceae > Collimonas > Collimonas sp. GW821-FHT07E08. Next base: position 60,094 of record NZ_JBWKQR010000018.1, read on the forward strand.
CAGTTCTCGGTGGGCTGGTACGTCGGCCGCTGCAACGCCCTGGCGTCGGCCACGCTGCTGCTGCTGATCTACCTGCGCGAAATGAACCAGGTCTACCTGAAGACGGTGCAAGACGCTCGCCTGCTGGCGCTCAACAACGCCATGCTGGAAGTCAGGATGGACCAGGTGCGGCTGGACGACTTGACCGGGCTGCCCGGCCGTTCGCTGTTTCTCGAACTGGCCGAAACCTTGCGCAGCCGCGATTTGGCGAGCCGCCAGGCGGTGGCCTTGCTGTTCATCGACCTGGACGGCTTCAAGCGCGTCAACGACGACCTGGGGCACGACCGCGGCGATACGGTGCTGGTCGAAGTAGCCGCCGCCCTCAGGTCGGTGCTGCGCGACAGCGATATCGCCGGCCGTGTCGGCGGCGACGAATTCGTGGTGTGCCTGGCGGCTCCCGCCGCTGCCGTCAAGGCTACCGCCACCGCGGTCGCCGGCCGCATCGTCAGCCGCGTCGCCGCCATCGGCGACGGCATCGGCTGCAGCATCGGCATCGCCCTGTGCCAGGCCGAGAACCTGGAGTGGGATGCCGCATTGCGCCAGGCTGACGCAGCGATGTACCAGGCCAAGCGCCAGGGTAAAAGCCGCTTCACGGTATACGGCCATGCGCTGCTGGACGAGATGGCCTGAAGCTTGACAGTTCCTTTGTGAAAATAGCATTAAATTAATGATCGATGAATTCGATCATTGGGCTATAAATTTTCCGTTTTTCTTTTGAATTCCTCTCGACCATACTGCAATTCATTGGCAATGACCCCATGCCAATCAACAGGAATCGATTCCTGTTTTAATTTCGAATTAATCGCATATAAGAGAGGAAACATCATGCCAATCGCAACCGCCAAACCAGGAAGCACGCTGCTGAACCCTGCCAACCACACCCTGATCATGATCGATCACCAATCGCAAATGGCGTTCGCCACCAAATCCATCGACTTGGCTTCGCTGCGTAATAACGTCGCCCTGGTGGCCAAGGCCGCCAAAGAGTTCGAGGTGCCGACCATCCTGACCACAGTCGCCGAAAAGTCGTTCTCCGGCCCCATCTTCGACGAAATCAAGACCGTGTTTCCAGGACAGGAAGCGATAGACCGCACCACCATGAATACCTGGGAAGATGCGCGCATTGCTGAACGCGTCAACGCGATCGGCAAGGACAAGATCGTGCTGGCCGGCCTGTGGACTTCGGTATGCATCGTCGGTCCGGCGCTGTCGGCCCTGGACCAGGGATTCGAGGTGTATGTCATCACCGACGCCAGCGGCGATGTCTCCGACGAGGCTCACCAGCGCGCGGTGGAACGCATGATCCAGCAAGGCGCGCGTCCCATGACCTCGCTGCAGTACCTGCTGGAACTGCAACGCGACTGGGCGCGCGGCGAAACCTACAACGAAACCGTGGCCACTTCGATTGCGCACGGCGGCGGCTACGGCCTCGGCTTGATCTATGCCAAGACCATGTTCAATGCCTCTGAAGCCCATTAAAGACCAAGAGGCCCTGTCCATTGGCGGGGCCGCGTTACACCAGATCCGATAGCGTGAGGAGAAAACCATGAGTGCAGACATGATTTTGTTGAACGGCCGCTTTCACACGGTCGACAAGGCACAGCCGCTGGCGACGGCGGTAGCGATACAGGACGGCAAGTTCGTCGCGGTCGGCGATGCGGAGGAAGCGATGCGCCATCGCGGCGCCGCGACCCAGGTGATCGACCTGAACGGCCGCACCGCGGTCCCGGGCCTGAACGACTCCCACCTGCACCTGATACGCGGCGGCCTCAACTACAACCTGGAATTGCGCTGGGAAGGCGTGCCTTCGCTGGCGGACGCCTTGCGCATGCTGAAAGAACAGGCGCTGCGCACTCCGCATCCGCAGTGGGTGCGCGTGGTCGGCGGCTGGACTGAATTCCAGTTCGCCGAAAAGCGCATGCCGACCCTGGAAGAAATCAACGCCGCCGCGCCCGACACGCCGGTATTCATCCTCCACCTGTACGACCGCGCCTTGCTCAACCGCGCCGCCTTGCGCGCCGTCGGCTACACCAAGGACACGCCGAATCCGCCCGGCGGCGAAATCCAGCGCGACGCCGGCGGCAATCCGACCGGCATGCTGATCGCCAAGCCGAATGCGATGATCCTGTATGCGACCCTGGCCAAGGGCCCGGCCTTGCCGCACGAGCAGCAAGTCAACTCCACCCGCCAGTTCATGCGCGAGCTGAACCGGCTCGGCCTCACCAGCGCCATCGACGCCGGCGGCGGTTTCCAGAATTATCCCGAGGACTACGCCATCATCGACCAGCTGGCGCGCGACCAGCAGCTGACGATCCGCATTGCCTACAACCTGTTCACCCAGCGCAAGGGGCAGGAGCTGGACGATTTCCAGAAATGGACCGGCATGGTCGCGCCGGGCCAGGGCGACGACTTTTACCGCCATAACGGCGCCGGCGAAATGCTGGTGTTTTCGGCGGCGGACTTTGAAGATTTCCTGGAGCCGCGGCCGGAGCTGGCGGCCGGTATGGAAAACGAGCTGGAGCAAGTGGTGCGGCACCTGGTCTCGCAGCGCTGGCCGTTCCGCCTGCACGCCACTTACAACGAATCGATCAGCCGCATGCTGGATGTGTTTGAAAAAGTGAACCGCGAGATTCCATTCGACGGCTTGCACTGGATCTTCGACCATGCGGAAACCATCACGCCGCAGAATATCGAACGGGTGCGCGTGCTGGGCGGCGGCATCGCGATCCAGCACCGGATGGCGTTCCAGGGCGAGTATTTTGTCGACCGCTACGGCGCTGAAGCTGCGGCCCACACGCCGCCGATAGCGCGCATGCTGGAGATGGGCGTGCCGGTCGGCGCCGGCACCGATGCTACCCGGGTGGCCAGCTACAATCCCTGGACCGCGCTCTACTGGCTGGTGTCGGGACGCACCGTCGGCGGCATGAAGCTGTACGACGCCGCGGCCAGCCTGCCGCGCGAAACCGCGCTCGAACTCTGGACCAACGGCAGCGCCTGGTTTTCCAGCGAGCAGGGCAAGAAGGGCCGCATCAAGCAAGGGCAGCTGGCGGACCTGGCGGTATTGTCGGCGGATTTCTTCAGCATCGACGAAGACAGCATCAAGGCGCTGGAATCGGTGCTGACGGTAGTCGGCGGCAAGATTGTCTACGGCGCCGCAGAGTTCGCGCCGCTGGCGCCGCCGCCTATCCCGGTGCTGCCGGACTGGTCGCCGGTGAAAACCGTGCCGGGCCATTACCGTCCTGTGGCGCAGCAGCGCCAGGCCCTGCCGCATCAGTGTGCCGGCGCCTGCGGCGTGCACGCTCACGCGCATGACGCAGCAAGGAAATCGACGGTGCCGATCTCGGATCATTCGGGGTTCTGGGGCGCGCTGGGGTGCAGCTGCTTCGCTTTTTAAACTTGCCGCGGACTTCCGCCCGGAAGTCCGTTTCTGTTAGGGACGGATTAAGGATTGCCATGCGCTATACAAAAATCATATTGGGTTTGCTGTTGTCGTTCGCGGTCGGCGCCGCCTGCCACCTGGCGCAGATTCCGGTGCCTTCGCCGCCGGTGCTGAGCGGCGCCATACTGGTGTTCATGATGAGCAGCGGCTACTGGCTGGTGGACCGCTACCTGGCGGCGCGCGCCGCGGCCGGGAGCAAGTTATGATTGCCCTGTTGCTGGGCATGGCGCTGGGTTTGCTGGTCGGCGCCTTGTGCCGCTGGTTCGACCTGCCGTCGCCGACGCCGCCGACCCCGGTCGGCGCACTGCTGGTGGTGGCGATGACATTGGGTTACCTGGCCGCCGGCCAGGTTTGACAGAGGGGAGGAGGCAGGATGGAGGCAGGCAATCGCAGGACCCACCAATCGGTCGTATTGAGTTTCCTGGCCGGTTATGTCGATACCGTAGGCTTCATCGCCTTGTTCGGCCTGTTCACTGCGCACGTCACCGGCAACTTCGTGCTGATCGGCAGCGAACTGGCCAATCATTCGCACGGCGTGCTGATCAAGCTGCTGGCGTTTCCGGCATTCATACTCGCAGTGGCGCTGACGCGCGTCACGCTGATCTGGCTTGAGCGCAGCGGCCGCCAGCCCATGCCCTACCTGCTGGTGCTGCAATTGATTTTCTTGCTGGGCTTCATGATCGCCGGCTGCCTGGCGCAACCGCTCGGCAATACCGAAGCGCCGCTGGCCCTGCTGGCGGGCATCTGCGGCGCCGCCAGCATGGGCGTGCAGAACGCCAGCAGCCGCCTGGTGCTGCAGCACCTGACGCCAACCACGGTCATGACCGGCAATGTCACCCAGCTGGTGATCGACCTGGTCGACATCCTGCGCGGCGCGGCGGACGAAACGGTGCGCCAGCGCTGCGTCAAGTTCTTCTGGCCGGTGGTGATGTTCGGCGTCGGCGCCATCGCCGGCGCCTTTGCCTACAAGTACCTGCGGTTCCTGTCCCTGCTGCTGCCGTCGGTGCTGCTGGCCTGGCTGGCGGTCACGGAATATCTTTCGGAAAAGAGCGAAGCCGGATCGCCATCAACTTTATAATGATCGAGGAATTGAACGCAGTACCCTGATATTGCCGACCTGGCAATTCTGGCAATTATCGACATGGCAACGAGGCGACGAAAGCGATGACCTACCTGTTTCATCTGATCGAGCAATATGGGCTGGTCATCGTATTTTTCAATGTGCTGGCGGAACAGCTGGGGGCGCCGGTGCCGGCCTATCCGACGCTGGTGATCACCGGCGCCTTGATGCATCGCGGCGAGTATTCGGCGCCGGTGCTGTTGCTTACCGCGGTGGCGGCGGCGCTGATCGCCGATTTCCTCTGGTACCTGGCGGGCCGGCGTTACGGCAGGAAGGTGTTGTCCACGCTGTGCCGGATTTCGCTGTCGCCCGATTCCTGCGTGCGGCAGACCGAATCCATCTATTCGCGCTGGGGCGCACGTTCGCTGCTGGTCGCCAAATTCATCCCGGGCTTTGCTTCCATCGCCAGCGCGCTGGCCGGCACCATCGGCACCAGCCGCACCACCTTCATCCTCTACGACAGCATAGGCGCGGCCTTGTGGGCCGGCCTGGCGATTTTCCTCGGTTCCCTGTTCAGCACCGCCATCGACGACCTGCTGAACGTGCTGACCGAGCTCGGCCAGTACGGCATGATGCTGGTGGCCGCCGGCTTTGCGATATTCGTCGCCAGCAAATGGTGGCAGCGCCGGCGTTTCCGCATGTCCTTGCGCATGGCGCGCATCTCGGTGGAAGAGCTGGACCAGCTGTTCAAGCAGGGCATCACGCCAGCCATCGTCGATGTCCGTTCGCCGGCTTCGCAGCAGGCCGGACGGATCCCCGGCGCACGCACCATCTCGCACCAGGAAATCAACAGCTTCGTGTTCGATGCGCCGGTGGACCAGGAAGTGATCGTCTACTGCGCCTGTCCCAACGAAGCCTCGGCGGCGCTGGTCGCCAAGCAGCTGATGCTGCGAGGCTACAAGAAAGTGCGGCCGCTGTCGGGCGGCATAGACGCCTGGATCGCGGCCGGCTACGCGATCGATTCCTAATTCTTTTCTCTCTATCGGGAGTTCCATGTTCAGAATCAGTCTCGATGCGCTGTTGATTCTCGACGCCATCGACCGCCGCGGCTCGTTCTCCGCCGCCGGCAGCGAATTGCACCGGGTCCCTTCGACCATCTCCTACACCGTATCGAAACTTGAGCAAGACCTGGGCGTGCAAGTCTACGAGCGCCAGGGGCCGAAGGTGGCGCTGACGCGCGCCGGCGCCGAGCTGCTCAAGGAGGGGCGCTACCTGCTGAAGGCGGCGGAAGACCTGGAGCACCGCGTGCGCCGCGTGGCCTCCGGCTGGGAGACCGAGCTGACGATCTGCATAGACTCGCTGTTTTCGGTAACGGCGCTGGAAACCGATATCGCCGCCTTCTGCGCGGTAGCCGACAAGACCCGCTTGCGCATCGCCAGGGAATCGCTGGCCGGCACCTGGGAAGCGCTGCTGGAGCGCCGTGTCGATTTGCTGATCGCGGCGCCGGGGCAGGGGCCTGCGGGCGGCGGTTATATCGCCGAGAAGATGGGAACGATTTCTTTCGTGTTCGTAGTGGCGCCAAACCATCCGCTGGCCAAGGTGAAGCGTGTGCTGGGCAAGGCCGAATTGTTGCCGCACCGCGCCATCAGCGTAGCGGATTCGGCGCGCAGGATGGCCTCGCGCACGGTCGGCCTGCTGTTCGGGCAAGACACGCTGACGGTGCCGGACATGCGCAGCAAATACGACTTGCAGCTGGCCGGCATCGGCTTCGGTTTTTTGCCGGAACCATGCGCGCGCGCGGCGATTGCGTCGGGCGCCTTGGTCGTGAAAGAAGTGGAAGAGCCGAAGCCGGACGAAACCTTTTCGCTGGCGTGGCGCACCGGCGACGACGGCGCCGCCTTGAGCTGGTGGATGGAGCGCATGCGCGGCAGCGACGCCATGGCGCGCCTGGTCCGGCATGTGCCTGGAGCGCTCTAAAAAACCAGGCCGGGCAGCTTGGCGCTGTCCCGGCCTGGTTCACTTCCGCTGCGCCTGCAAAATCAATACGGCAGGTCGAACAGCAATACTTCCGCAGCGTCGGCCTTGGCCAGCGTGACCGCAGTCTCGGCTGTCACCTTCACTGCGTCGCCGCCGTTCAGCGCGAGACCGTTGACGCTGACGCGGCCGCGTATCACATGCACATACGCGTTGCGTCCTTCGGCCAGCGTGTGCTGCAGCGGTTCGCCGCCGTTCAGGATCGCTGCATAGATCGACGCATCCTGGTGTATCAGCACCGAGTTGCCGCGGCCGTCGGCCGATGCGATCAGGCGCAGCTGTCCTTGTTTATCGGCGACGGTGAAATGCTTTTCTTCATAGCTGGGCGGGATGCCGGCGACATTCGGCTTGATCCAGATCTGCAGGAAATGCACCGGCGCCGTCGCCGAGTGGTTGAACTCGCTGTGGCGTACGCCGCTGCCTGCGCTCATCCTTTGCACATCGCCGTAATGCAGGACCGAGCCGGTGCCCATGCTGTCCTTGTGTTCCAGCGCGCCGTCCAGCACATAGGAAATGATTTCCATGTCGCTGTGGCCGTGCGTGCCGAAACCCTGGCCGGCTTTTACGCGGTCTTCGTTGATCACCAGCAGCGGCCCGAAGCCGGTATGCTCGGCGTCGAAATAATGGCCGAACGAAAATGTATGGTGCGAATTCAGCCAGCCGTGGTCGGCAACGCCGCGTTCCTCGCTTTTACGAATTTGAAGCATGGTTTTTCTCCGTCAATGACTGCAGGCGGCCCCATTTTTCACCATGAAGAATGATTGCGGCGGATGCAGTGTTGAAGCAACTGGAAGAAGTATGCGCGTTGCCAAATCAAAAGAAAAACGGAAAAAATAGGGATGTATGTTCGAATTTATCGATCATTGTGGAAGTGCCTTTGTTTATGCGGCTCACGGGATGGCAGGCTGATGCCTGCAAGCGTCTTGGGGGCAGGGAAACCGGCATTGCAACATAAAATTCGAAAATAGGTAGCCAGGCAGAAATTATTTGCAACAATAGGCGAGGGCCTGGTCTTGTAATGACACTAATGCTGTTCGTTGCTGACCTGTTTTTGCCTATAAATAAAACCAGCTCCTTAGCCCGTAAATTGCCCCGGGCAAGGAGCTGATTCTTTAACTCGAAACAGCCAGATCGAACACAACGAATAGAGCGGCAATGACCTTGCCAATTCAAATTTGGCGGGACTCGTCAAGAATTGCGGGGAACTGAGGAAGAGGGCAAAGAAAAAGGCCCCCATTGCTGGAGGCCTTATCTGTACTGCTTATTCGTGGTAGGCCGTGCGGGATTCGAACCTGCGACCAACGGATTAAAAGTCCGCTGCTCTACCAGCTGAGCTAACGACCCGAAAGACCGCTATTATATGTAAAGTGCATATGAGCTGTCAAACCCATATGCACCTTTATTTGCACAATCTGCAAAATTAAATTTTGCCGCTTACTTCAGCGTGGACAGCCGTTCCTTTGCAGTCTGGGCTGCCGGCGTGTTCGGATACTGTGACAGCAACTGTTCCAATGCGCGCTTGGACTGTGGCTTGTTCTTCAGCTCGGTATAGCTGCTGGAGATGTTCAACAGTGCATCGGCGGCCTTGGGATTGTCGGCATATTTAGTGACGACCACCTGCTGTGCCGCAATCGCATTCTTGTAATCGCGCAGGGCGTAATACGCGTTGCCCAGCCAGTACTGCGCTGACGGCGCCAGGCCTGAATCGGGGCTGGACCGTATGAAATTCGAAAACGCCGTTGCCGCGGTTTTATAGTCGCCGGCCTTGAAGGTCGCCAGCGCTGCATCGTAGGCTTTCTGGTCGTTGGCGCCGATGCTGACTTCCTGGCCGTCGACGCTGACCTTCTGCGGCTCCAGCTTGCGCAAGCGGGTATCGAGGTCGACGTAGAAATCTTTCTGGCGCTGCTGGGTATTGGCCAGTTCGTTGGTCAGGACTTCGATCTGTCCGCGCAGCTTGGCGATTTCCTGGTTCAGGTGTTCATTCTGGTCGGACAGGCTCAAGGAGCTGGTCTTGTCTGCCTTGGTGTCGACCCTGGCATTCACCGCATCGATCTTGCTGCGTATATCCAAAATCGCCCGACGTGCTTCATCGTCGTCAAACAGCCCGGCGCGGGCGGTCGGAGCGGAAAAAACCGCGGCCAGCATGGCCGCAGTCATCGTGGCTTTGAAGAACGTCCGCATCATTATTGATAAACGATGTCGGAACGGCGGTTTTCAGCGTAGGACGCTTCGTCGCTGCCGAGAGCCTTAGGCTTTTCCTTGCCCAGCGAAACTGCTTCGACCTGGGTATCCGATACGCCCAGCAATACCAGTGCCTTGCGCACTGCCTCGGCACGTTTTTGTCCCAGCGCCAGGTTGTATTCGCGGCCGCCGCGGTCATCGGTATTGCCTTGGATGATGATCTTGCGGTTCTTGTGGCTGTTCAGGTACTGGGCGTGGGCTTCGACCACGGACTTGAACTCGTCCTTGACGATGTAGCTGTCGAAGTCAAAGTAGATGCTGCGCTTGGAGAGGATGCCGCCTGGCTGGTTCAGCGGATCGCTGGAGCCGGCGTCAACCGTATTGACGGAACGGGTATCAGCGCCGGCAGCGCCGCTGTCGACGACCGGGACTGCCTTGTCGTCCAGCTTGACAGGGGACGAGCAAGCGGCCAGCAGAATGGCGCTGGCAATGACGAGGGCAAAGTTTCTGATATTTAGCATTTTTAATTCTCCAGAGTGGGAAACGAACGTCGATTCAAAGCAACTACGTGATTATTTCATGAAAGGACCCCAAGTAGGCTCCCGTATGTCGCCGGCTTGCATAGTTAAGCGCTGTTTTACGCGGCCGTCAACCGAGACCACCGCCAGCGAGCCGCGGCGGCCCGATTCGGTGGCGTACATGATGTATTTGCCGTTCGGCGAAAAACTCGGCGATTCATCCTTGACCGTATCCGACAAGCGCTGTTCCTGACCGTTGGTCAGGTCCAGCGCATACAGCTGGAAGCGGCCGCCGCGCTGCGAAATATAAGCCAGCGTCTTGCCGTCGGGCGAAATGCGCGGGCTGATGTTGTAGGTGCCGCCGAAGGTGACGCGCTGGGCGTCGCCGCCGTTGGCGCTCATCTTGTAGATTTGCGGGCCGCCGCTGCGGTCGCTGGTGAAATAGATGTTCTGGCCGTCGGCCGAAAACTGCGGCTCGGTGTCGATGCCGTTGGTCTGGGTCAGGCGCCGCAAGCCGCCGCCGTCGGAGTTCACCACGTAGACCTGGGTCAGGCCGTCGCGCGCCAGTGCGATCGCCAGCTTGCTGCCGTCAGGCGACCACGACGGCGCCGAATTGCTGCCCTTGTAGTTGGCCACCACGATGCGCTGCTTGGTGATCAGGTTCTGCACATAGACCACCGGTTTCTTGGCTTCGAACGAGACATAGGCGACCTTGGTGCCGTCCGGCGACCAGGCTGGCGAAATGATCGGTTCGTTGGAGCGCAGCGCGACCTGCGTGCCTTCGCCGTCGGAGTCGGCGACTTCCAGGCGGTATTCCTTGCCGGCCTTGATGATGTAGGCGATGCGGGTAGCGAAGGCGCCGCGCGCGCCGATCAGTTTTTCATAGATGTCGTCGGCGATCTTGTGGGCGGTAACCCGCGTGTACTGTGGCGCGGCAGCCATCGCCAGGGCCGACAGCTGGGCCGATTTTACCGTGTCCATCAGGCGGTAGCGGACATCGAAACGGCCATCGGCCAGGCGCTGCACGCTGCCGACCACCAGGGCGTCGGCGCCGCGCGCTTTCCAGTCGCCCAGGTTGACCTGGGTTGCTTCGGAGATGACGTCGCCGGTATCGATGATCTTGAAAAATCCGCTGCGCGCCAGGTCGGCTTTGATGATGGCTGTCACCTGTTGCGGCGCCAGGTCTTCGTTGCTGAAACCGGCGATCGCGATCGGAATCTGGGTAGCGCCGACGCCGGAGGTTTCGATACGCAATTGGGCATTGGCCGGGGCGCTGAATACCAGCGCGGTAAGCGCTAGCCCGATGACCGCGAATATCTGGTGCAGTTTATTTTTCATGGCTTACTGATCTTTCGGTTTATGGGTTCCGATGAAGCTGGACGGTACAGAACCCGTTTTGTCTTTTGGATAAGGCGCCGATTTCTCAATCGCTCGTTTGACCGCCTCGTCGAAACCGGACACCCCAGACGACTTCCTGAGGCGTACGCTTGCTACCGAACCGTCCGGGAGCAGTTGGACATCAAATTCCGCTGCAGGGTTTCCAGCCAGCCCTTCGGGCACATTAAAGATGATGTTCGACTTGATCTTGCTGGCGACCTTTTGCGCATAGCCGGGATCGCCGCGCGGCCCTTGCGACTGGGCTGCGGTGCCGGTGCTGTTGGCAGCGCCGTTGCCCACGGCCTGGCCCAGCATGCGCTTCATTTCATCGCTGCGGCGCTTGGTTTCGGCGGCGGCCTCGGTTGCTGCCTGTTTCTTCTTGGCATCGGCTTCAGCCTTTTTGGCGGCATCCAGCTTCTGCTTTTCCTGCGCGGCGGCCTTGTCCTTGGCGGCTTTTTGCTCGGCTTCAGCCTTCAGCTTGTCCTTGAGCTCATCCTCGGCTTGCTGTTTTTGCAATTTCTTCTGCTTTTCCAGCTCTTCCTGGCGCTGCAGGTCCTTGCGTTCCTGTTCTTTGCGTTTCTTTTCCTGTTCCAGCGCGATTTCCGGGTCCGGCAATGGCGGCGCCACCACTTTCGGCGGCGTGGTTTCCTGGATCACCGGTTCCGGCTTCGGTTCTGGCGTCGGCTGCGGCACGGGTTCCGGCGGCGTCGGCGCGGCGTCCTTGATCTGCGGATCCCAGATTTCAGCCTCGACCGCTATCGGCTGCGTGCTTTGCCAGTGGATGCCGAACCAGAGGAAGGCAAACAGGGCGGCGTGCACCGCCGCTGCAAGCAAGATGGCGCGTATGCTGCCGGGTTCTTTTGGTACGGAATACGGGGAGTTGCCTGTCATAACCAGATCGTCACTTTGTCGCCAGTCCGACGCGGTTAATGCCAAGCATCTTGGCTTCCGAAATGACCTTGATCACTTCGTCGTATTTAATATCCTTGTCGGCCGAAATCATCACCGGCATGTCGGGTTTGTCGGCATGCAGGAGCTGCAGCTTTTGCTTCAAGCCGTTCCTGGGCACGCTCTCGGCCTTGCTGGTGCCGCTTTTCTGGCCGTTGATGCGGACGCTGGTCAGGTCGCCGGGCTTGAGGGTGATCTCGATGTATTCGGTCGGCGGCGTCGCCGATTTCGCCGCATTCGGCAAATTGATCACGCTCGGGTTGGTCAGCGGCGCCGACACCATGAAAATCACCAGCAATACCATCATCACGTCGATGTACGGAACGACGTTGATGTCCGCCTTGAATTTGCGGGTGCGGCCGCCGCGCATGGATGAGGAGCCGGACATTAGCGCGCCTGACGTTGCAAGATGTTGGAGAATTCTTCGATGAAGCTCTCGAAGCGGATGGCCAGGCGATCGACATCATGCGAGAAACGGTTATAGGCAACCACCGCCGGAATCGCGGCGAACAGGCCGATCGCCGTGGCGATCAGGGCTTCGGCGATGCCGGGCGCGACCGCCGCCAGCGTCGCCTGCTGGACGTTTGCCAAGCCGCGGAATGCGTTCATGATGCCCCACACGGTGCCGAACAGGCCGACATACGGCGATACCGAGCCAACCGAGGCGAGGAACGCCAGGTGCGATTCCAGCGCATCCATTTCCCGCTGGTAAGCCGCGCGCATGGCGCGCCGGGCGCCGTCCAGCATGGCGGCGGAGTCGCCTGCGGCCTTGTGGCCGAGCGAAGCCTTGACCTTGTTGAACTCATCCATGCCGGCTTCGAAAATGCGTTCCAGCGCGCCGGTTTGTCCTGCGCCCTTGCGGCGGTTCGAGGTGGCGTCCTGGTACAGGGTGGCGAGGTTGCCGCCGGACCAGAAAGCACGTTCGAATTCTTCCGTCTGCGAACGGGCGCTGCGGATCGCGAACATCTTGCGGAAAATGTAAGTCCAGCTCATCACGGAGACTGCCAGCAGCAGCGCCATGACCAGCTGTACTAACACTGAAGCATTGGTGATGAGGGTAATAAACGAAAGATCTTGGGTGACATTCATGGATAGCGGTCTTGAGGAATGGTCTTAGGTTTAAGTAAAAGACTTAAACGGTGAATTGTAATCGTAAAGTGCTTACCGCAAAATTAGCAATTGCTGAAGAAATTGTTACCGGACGTTATCGCAGGCCCCGGGTTTGTTGCAATGTTGCTCAGACCATGCCCGGCGCCGGAAGGTTCAAGGGTTGCCGCCGCGAACTATTTGGCTGAGTGCATTCAAGCAAGCTTTATGCCGCTGCCGGCACGGAATCGGCGGCGCCGAGCTTGATCTTGTGCAGCACCTGCTTGGGAATGGCTTGTGGCCGGAAGCTGCTGGCGTTCACGCAGGCCACGCTGATGCGGCCGGTGGCCAGCAAGGTTGGTCCTTCCTCGCCGAGGCGCCAGGCTTGCTGGATGAAGTCGACTACCACCCGGCCGATGCGCTCGACCACTACGGTCAGCTGCAGCTCGTCGTCCAGCTTGGCCGGCGCATGGTAGTCGACGCTGGTGCTTTTGACCACAAACATGACGCCGTCGGCCTGCTCCAGCGCGCGCTGGCCGACGCCGGCCGCGCGCAGCCATTCGGTGCGGGCGCGCTCGAAAAATTTCAGGTAGTTGGCATAAAACACCACGCCGCCGGTATCGGTGTCTTCGTAATAGACACGGATGCGCCAGCTGAAGTCTGGGTGCGGGGCGGGGGTCGGGTTGCTCATCGTCTGGCTTGCTTCTGTCGTAGAGGGGAATCAGGAGGGGCGGGCTGCAGGCGGGAATCGCGCTGCAGCCGTTTCAGCTTGGCCTGCGGCTCAGTTGCGCTTGATGCTCATGCCGGCGAAACCCTGGCAGGTCGGCATCATTTCGATGCGGTTGATGTTGATGTGGGGCGGCAGCGTCGCGACCCAGTAGGCGGTGTCGGCGATATCGCCAGGCGTCAGCGGCTGGGTGCCTTCATACACCTTGGCGGCCGCTTCGTCGTTGCCGCGGTAGCGCACGTTGGAGAATTCGGTGCCGCCGCACAAGCCCGGCGCGATATCGGTTGCGCGCACGCCGGTGCCGACCAGGTCGGCGCGCAGGTTCAGCGTGAACTGCTTGACGAAAGCCTTGGTGGCGCCATACACATTGCCGCCCGGATAGGGATATTCGCCGGCGATGGAGCCGAGGTTGATGACGGTGCCGCGCCCGCGTTCCACCATGCCGGGCAATACCAGGCGGGTCATGGTCACCAGGCCCTTGCAATTGGTTTCGATCATGGTTTCCCATTCTTCCAGCGCGGCTTGCTGCGCCGATTCCACGCCCAGCGCCAGGCCGGCGTTGTTGACCAGCACGTCGATTTCCTGCCATTCCGGCGGCAGCGCCGCCAGCGCGCTGCTGATCGAAGCCTTGTCGGTGACGTCCATGACGATCGGCAGGACGGCCGCGCCCAGTTCGGCCGCCAGCTGGTCGAGCCGGTCCTTGCGGCGGCCGGTAGCGATGACCCGATGGCCGTTCTTGGTGAATTTACGTGCCATTTCGGCGCCGAAGCCGGCGGTTGCGCCGGTAATCAAGACAATCATGGTCAATGCTCCTGTCGTTGCGTATTGCGTTGCGGTGTAGGCCCAGCCGGAAATTGTAGCCCAATTTGGCAGGCTGCCATTGCCTATCGCAGAACGGCGGCCCGGTATGTGCCTTGGTGCAGGCCGCACCAGAACGTGGCACAGGAACCGGCGCCGGTTTTGGCCAGGCAAGATTGCTGCCGGTCTCGATGCCTGGTTTTGCCGGAAAGCGTGGCGTGGCATAAATATTGCTGATAAGCATTTTTCACTGCTGTCTACGATAGGGGTTATAAAACAATGAGACCTGGTTCCTCGAATCTGACCTGCGCGATTGCTGCGGCCGCGGCAACTTCCACCTTGCTGCTGGCGACAGCGACGGCTGCAGCGCAGCAGCTGCCTGCCGGCGCCGATCCCGCCACCGCGCCCGAAATGAAAAAAACGGCGAAGCAGAGCGAGCAGATTGAAGCAGTGGTGGTGACGGCGCAAAAGCGCAAGGAAGACGCCAGCAAGGTGCCGCTCAGCATTTCGGTGATCAGCGGCGAGGAACTGCAAGCCGCCCACATCAACAACTTCGCCGACGTCACGCGGGCCATGCCGAATATCTCGTTCTCCGGCGCCAGCGGCGCGGGCGCCGGCCTCAGCAACATCGAAATCCGCGGCATCAGCTCGGCTGCCGGCTCGGCCACCGTCGGCGTCTACCTCGACGACGTTTCGATGACCACCCGCAACCTGTACAGCATGGGCAGTTCCGAACCGAAGTTCTTCGACATCGACCGCATCGAAGTGCTGCGCGGCCCGCAGGGCACGCTGTATGGCGCCAGTTCGATGGGCGGCACCATCAAGTTCATCAGCAACCAGCCCAACCTGAAGGAGCGCGAAGCCAGCGTCTATTCCGAAGTGTCGGGGACCAAGGGCGGCGGCACCAACTACACCGTCAACGGCGTCGTCAACCAGCCGCTGATCCCAGGCGAGCTGGCGCTGCGCATCGGCATCCAGACCGGCCATGAGAGCGGCTATATCGACCAGGTATCGCCAACCACCGGCAACGTGATCGCTTCCGGCATCAACTCCCAGGATTCAAGCGTGGTGAAACTGGCCATGAAATGGCAGCCGACCCGCAACCTGAGCATCACGCCCTCGGTGTTCTACCAGGAAGTCAATTCCAAGGATATCGATGCTTCCTACCTGGCCCTGCCCAAGAACCAGACCAGCAAGCTGGTGCGCGAACCGGGCAACGACCGCCTGCTGGTGCCTAGCCTGACCGTCAATTACGACATGGGCAAGGCTGACCTGGTGTCGGTTTCCAGCTTTTACCAGCGCACCTTCAACCGCACCCAGGACGGCACCACCGTCAACAACCTCGGTTCCGCAGTGCCGGACACGCCGCCCGGCCTGGCGGCCGCGATCGGCGCCTTGCCGTCGGCGGTGTACCTGCAGAACCAGGTGCGGCAGTTCTCGCAGGAATTCCGGGTCGCATCCAAGCCGTATGACCAGAAGGTGTCGCCTTTCACCTGGCTGGGCGGCGTCTATTACGCCAACCTGCACACCAATGTGACCGACAACGAGCCGATCTTCGGCCTGAATGCGACTTACGCCGCGTTCGGCGCCAATCCGGCCGATCCGGGCCAGCTCGGGATCGCTTTCCCGAACGACAATTCCTACTTCAGCGAGCGCCACTACCGTACCGAGCAGAAAGCGGTGTTCGGCGAGCTCAATTACTATTTCGTGCCGACCCTGCACGGCACCGTCGGCCTGCGTTACCTGCAAGCCACCGACAGCCTGAGCCGCAACGGCGACGATTACTGGAACGGCGGCCCGACCAGTTCATCGGTCAGCAGCAGTTCTTCCAAGCTCACGCCAAAGTTTTCGCTGATCTGGGAAGTCGATCCCAACAACACCGTGTACACCTCGGCCACCGAAGGATTCCGGCTGGGCGGCAATACCCGCCCGATCCCGGCCTCGCTGTGCGCGTCCGACTTCGCCAATCTCGGCATCACCGAGGCGCCGACTTCGTTCAAGTCCGACAAGCTGTGGAGCTATGAGCTGGGCAACAAGTCGCGCCTGCTGGGCAACCGCCTGTCGGTCAACGCATCCGTGTTTTACATCCAGTGGGACGGCCTGCAGCAGGATATCCAGCTGCCAGGCTGCGGCTTCGATTACGAAACCAATGTCGGCAAGGCCAAGAGCTACGGCGCCGAGTTCGAGATCAAGGGCAAGCCGACTTCCAGCATCTTGCTCGGCCTGTCCGGCGGCTACACCAAGGCCACCCTGTCGTCCGACGTGCCGTCGCTGAAAGCGCACGCCGGCGATCCGATCCAGGGCGTACCTAAATACAACGTGAGCCTGACCGGCCAGTACTCCTTCAACCTGCCCGGCGACTATTACGGCTTCGCCCGCGCCGCCGCGCATTGGACCGGCAGCAGCCACGGCACCCTGGTGGCTACCGACCCGGATTACCAGCGCCCGGCCTACAGCACCGTCGATGCTAGCGTCGGCGCCACCTATGACCGTTGGGAGCTGACCCTGTTTGTCAAGAATCTAACCAATAGCGACAAGGTGATCCAGCGTCCGAACGTGCAATCGGTGTCGGAAGGCTACCGGGTCGCACCGCGCACCATAGGCGTCAGCCTGGCGGGCAAGATATAAATATCTGCAATAATTATCTTTTTGGTATGTTTCGTGCAAGAGCCGTCCTTCGGGACGGCTTTTTTTATTCCGCCTCAAGGCCTACGCCCAATCTTGCCCAAACCAGGTGCTTCGCTTACAATAGCCGCACCATTTCGTCTCACGTGACTGGCGAAAAAACCGGACCGCGCGGATTCATAAGATCGCGGCGGCTTCGGCAAAAGGTGGGCATCCACCGGGAAGCGTGAGATTTCATCCGCCGTGCGCCTGGGCAGCCCTAATGGAAAGTACGACTGAGGCTGCCGCATTTCCCCTTATCCTGGCCCTCATTCGATTTAGGCACACCCTTATCGTTTGGAGTATCACATGTTCGAAAAAAACCATACCATCGCCAATGTCGATCCGGAATTGTGGAGCGCCATCCAGAAAGAAAACCACCGCCAGCAAGAACACATCGAGCTGATCGCGTCGGAAAACTACACGTCGCCTGCCGTCATGGAAGCGCAGGGCACCCAGCTGACCAACAAGTACGCCGAGGGTTATCCAGGCAAGCGCTACTACGGCGGCTGCGAATTCGTCGACATCGCCGAGCAGCTGGCGATCGACCGCGTCAAGCAACTGTTCGGGGCCGAAGCCGCCAACGTCCAGCCTAATTCCGGCTCGCAAGCCAACCAGGGCGTATTCTTCGCCATGCTGAAACCAGGCGACACCATCATGGGCATGTCGCTGGCGGAAGGCGGCCACCTGACCCACGGCATGGCATTGAACATGTCCGGCAAGTGGTTCAACGTGGTGTCCTACGGTTTGAACGAAAAAGAAGAAATCGACTACGAAGCATTCGAGCGCCTGGCGCACGAAAAGAAGCCGAAGCTGATCATCGCCGGCGCCTCGGCCTACGCCCTGCGCATCGATTTCGAACGCATGTCCAAGGTTGCCAAGGCGGTCGGCGCTTACTTCATGGTCGACATGGCGCACTACGCCGGCCTGATCGCCGCCGGCGAATATCCGAACCCGGTGCCGCATGCCGACTTCGTGACCTCGACCACCCACAAATCCCTGCGCGGCCCGCGCGGCGGCATCATCCTGATGAAGGCTGAGTTCGAGAAAGCCATCAACTCGGCGATTTTCCCAGGCATCCAGGGCGGTCCGCTGATGCACGTCATCGCCGGCAAGGCAGTGGCGTTCAAGGAAGCGCTGACGCCGGAATTCAAGGCTTACCAGCAGCAAGTCGTGAAGAATGCCGACGCCTTGGCGAAAGCACTGATCGCGCGCGGCCTGCGCATCGTTTCCGGCCGTACCGAATCGCACGTGATGCTGGTCGACCTGCGCGCCAAGAAAATCACCGGCAAGGAAGCCGAAGCGATCCTGGGCGCCGCGCACATGACTTGCAACAAGAACGCGATTCCTAACGATCCGGAAAAGCCGTTCGTCACTTCCGGCATCCGTGTCGGCAGCCCGGCGTTCACTACCCGCGGTTTCAAGGAAGCGGAAGCGACCAAGGTCGGCAACCTGATCGCCGACGTGCTCGACAATCCGCATGACGCAGCGACCATCGAACGGGTCAAGGCCGAAGTCAAGAAACTGGCCGATGCTTTCCCTGTGTATGCAGCTTGATGCTTGAAACACCGGTTGCCGATGCGCTGCAGAGCCTGTCGGTAAGCGGGTAGAGCCATGGGCCCGGCGCAGCTTGAACTCTGCACGGGCCCATGCGCCATGTAACGCCGGTTTGTTTTGGATCGGCGCATGGCCGCAAAAAGGAATAATGTAGAGATGGAACTGCCGACACAGCCTGTTGCAATCACTTTCGGATTACCGCCATCATGAAATGTCCATTCTGCCAGCATGAAGAAACCCAGGTGCTCGACACGCGCGTGTCGGAAGAGGGCGATTCGATTCGCCGCCGGCGCCGTTGCATGCAATGCGACAAACGGTTCACCACTTTCGAGCGGATAGAACTGGCGATGCCGGTGATCGTCAAGAAGAACGGCAGCCGCACCGATTTCGATCCGCTCAAGCTGCGCGCCAGCCTGATGCTGGCCCTGCGCAAGCGGCCGGTCTCGGTCGAGGCGCTGGACGAGGCCCTGCAGCGCATCAAGGAAAAACTGCTGTCGAGCGGCGAGCGCGAAGTGCTGTCCGGCCATGTCGGCGAGCTGGTGATGCGCGAACTCAAGCGCCTGGACAAGATTGCCTACATCCGTTTCGCCTCGGTCTACAAGAGTTTTGAAGATGTGGCGGAATTCCAGAACATGATCGAAGAATTCTCCGGGCCGCCAAGCCGCAGGAAATAAGTCCTGCAGGAAGTCATTTCTTAAATGCGCTAGCGCCGGCCTGTCCGGCGCTATTTTTTTGTCAGAATGGTTATTCAAAATGAAATAAATATTTTCCAGCCAGGAGCACCTTATGCATTTGCTGCGAACCCCCATGCGCGTGATTGCGCCAGATTCGGGCTTGACCCTGATCGAGACAATGGTCGCGCTGGCAATCGCCGGCATCCTGCTGAGCCTGGCGGCGCCGGCCATGCGAGGGTTCCTGGTCCAGAACCGGCTGGCCGCCGACACCAGCCAGCTGGTAGCGGCGCTGACGCTGGCGCGCAGCGAAGCCATCCAGCGCGGCCGCGCGGTGCAGGTGTGCCGCAGCGTGGATGTCGACTCGGCCGCAGCCGCATGCAGTGCGGCCGCTACGGCCAAGCGCGCCGCCGACGACTGGGGCGCCGGCTGGCTGGTGCTGGTGGCCGGCAGCGGCCAGATCCTGTCGCGGCAGGGGGCGCTGGACGACAACAGCCGGGTCGCCGCCACCAGGAAAACGATCACCTATCACAGCGGCGGCAACGCCAGCAACAGTTTCGCCAGGCTGGCCGTCAGCCACAACGGCGAGTTCGTGCGCACGGTATGCATCTCCAGCACCGGCCGCATCAGCGTAAAGCCTGACACCGCCGAATGCTGAATCCTGCATCCATCTGCAACAGGCAAGCCGGACTTTCGATGGTGGAATTGCTGGTGGCGCTGGCGATTGCTTCCGGTTTGCTGCTGCTGTGCACGTCGCTTTATCTCGGCAGCAAAGCCAGCTTCCGTTTGAACGAGGATAAACGGCGGCTGCACCAGGACGGAAATTACGCCATGGTCCTGATGGAAAGGGATCTGCGGCAGGCAGGGTTTGGCAACCTGGCCAGCGCCACGCCCGGGGCCGCGCCCATCACCGATTTTATCCTGGCAGACGGTGCGCCGGCCCAGGGGCTGCGCGGCTGCGAGCATGGTTTCGTCAAGCCGCTGGGGCCGGGAGGCAAGGATTTCTCCTGCAGCACGGCGCCCGGGATGGCCGCTTTCGAAGTCCGCTACCGGACGGATGACTACCCGGACCCGGCCAGCGGCGCCGGCGTCGATTGCCATGGCGCGGGAGTGGCTGCCAGTACGGTGCCGCCAGGCCATCCGGCATACATGCTGGCGCCGTCCGTCGCCATCGCCGGCAATCATTATTTTGCTGCGGTGCGCGCCGGCAGCGGCGCCAGCTCGCTTTATTGCCAGGGCAACGGCAGCAACAGCGCGCAACCGATCGTCAATAATGTCGAGGACCTGCGGCTGACGTACGGCGTGGCGGCGGCCGGCGATGCGACGCCGCGCCAGTTCCTGGACGCAACCCAGGTAGCGGCTTTGTCCGACGACCAGCTGCAGAACTGGGAGCGGGTCGTCAGCGTCAGCCTGTGCCTGCAGCTGCATGGAGAAACGCAGCTGGCTACCGGCCCCCAGCGCTACGTCGATTGCAGCGGTACAGCCAGGCTGGCGGGCGACCGCCGCTTGCGGGCGGTATTCAAACGGGTGGTTACCTTGCGCAATCGCGCCGCGGCGAGCCTGGCGCCGCCTTGAAACCGGCAATACCCGGCATCGCATTTTAATTAACGATGGCGGCGGCATATTTTTGTACAATCAACGCATCTATCCTTTCTCACGGCTTTCACATGATTTCCAGGTTTTTTCCATGAGCGCGGCCGAACAGTTGATGTCGCAAGCCCTGCAGCTCGCCGAAAACGGCCTGCTGTCGAGCGCGCCGAATCCCGCCGTCGGCTGCGTGATCGTCAAGGACGGCCAGGTCATCGGCAGCGGGTTCACCCAGCCGCCGGGCGGCAACCACGCCGAGATCCAGGCGCTGCAGGATGCCGCCGCCAAGGGCCACGATGTGCGCGGCGCCACCGTCTACGTCACGCTTGAGCCATGCAGTCATTTCGGCCGCACGCCGCCTTGCGCCGACGCCTTGGTGCAGGCCGGCGTGGCCAAGGTAGTTGCGGCCATAGGCGACCCCAACCCGCTGGTGGCGGGGCAGGGCATGGCGCGCCTGCAGGCGGCAGGGATCGCGGTCGAATCGGGCGTCCTGGCGGCGCAGGCGCGCGAGCTCAATATCGGGTTCTTCACGCGCATGCAAACCGGCAAGCCCTGGGTCAGGCTGAAAGTGGCCGCCAGCCTGGACGGCAAGACCGCACTGCACAACGGCCTCAGCCAGTGGATCACCTCGCAGGCGGCGCGCGACGACGGCCACATGTGGCGCGCCCGCGCCGGCGCCATCCTGACAGGCATCGGCACCGTGAAAGAAGACAATCCGCAGCTGACGGTGCGTACCGTGCCGCCGGTGTCGCGGCAGCCGCTGCGGGTGATCGTCGACAGCAAGCTGAGCATCAGCCCGGACGCAAAGATCCTGGTGGGCGGCGGCAACCTGGTTTTCAGCGCTGCCGCCAATCCGGAAAAGCAGGCTTTGCTGGAGCAGCAGGGCGCCGAAGTGGTGGTGCTGCCGAACGCCGCCGGCAAGGTCGATTTGCCGCAAGTCATGCGCGAACTCGGCAAGCGCCAGATCAATGAATTGCATGTGGAAGCCGGCTCCAAGCTGAATGCTTCGCTGATCGGCGAACATTGCGTCGACGAATTGCTGGTCTACCTGGCGCCCTCGATCCTGGGCGACGGCCGCGGCATGTTCAGCCTACCCGCGCTGGAAAACCTCGACGACAAGCTAAGCCTGAAATTTCATGAAATCAAGCAGATAGGCGAGGATTTGCGTATCCTTGCACGATTCCGCTAATTTTTTATATTGCCATCATGTTCACTGGTATCGTCGCCGCCGTCGGCAAAATCACTTCCGTCAAACCGCTGGGCTCCAGCACCGATGATGGGGTCCGGCTCAAGATCGACGCCGGCGCCCTGGCGCTGGCCGATGTCGCGCTGGGCGATTCGATTTCCCTCAACGGCGCCTGCATGACCGTGGTCGAGAAGAGCGCCGGCAGCTTTGAAGTCGACGTCTCGCGCGAAAGCCTGAACCGCACCGTCGGCCTCGACGCCACCGGCGAAGTTAACCTGGAAAAGGCCTTGACCCTGGCCGACCGCCTGGGCGGCCACCTGGTGTCGGGCCATGTCGACGGTCTCGGGCTGGTGCAGAAATTCGAGCCGGTGGGGGAGTCCTGGGAGCTGGTGATCAAGGCTGCGCGCGATCTTGCCAAATATTTTGCCTACAAGGGCTCGGTGGTGGTCAACGGCGTCTCGCTGACGGTCAACCGGGTCGACGATGTGGCCGACGGCTGCCTGTTTTCGATCAACCTGATTCCGCACACGATCGAAGTGACAACGCTGAAACATCTGCGGGTCGGCAAGCAGGTCAACCTGGAAGTGGACCTGATCGCACGCTATGTGGAACGCATGCTGAGCGTCGACCAGGGCGCGGCTTCTTAAAACATCCCGGAATGCGCCCATGAAAAAAGCTATCGCGCCGCAGCTGTTGCTGCTGCTGATTGCGCTGGTTGCATGGTTCTCCATCGCCGCGCAATTTTCCATTTCGATCCCGATCCTGGTGGCCAAGGGCATGACATACGGCGAGGCCGTCTGGCGCATGTTCGGCTACCTGACCATCTTGACCAATGTCCTGCTGGCGGTGTGCTGCACGCTGCTGCTGCTTCAGCCGGATTCCGCGCCCGGCCGGTTTTTCTCGCGGCCCGGGGTGCTCACCGCGATGGCCCTGTACATCATCTTTGTCGGCCTCGGCTACAACCTCCTGCTGCGCAACCATGCGCCGTTTACCGGCCTGCACAGGCTGTCGGACGAGGGTTTGCACACCGTGGTGCCGTTGCTGTTCGTGTTGTACTGGCTGCTGTTCGCGGTCAAGAGCGGCCTGCAGGCAAAAGACAGCCTGCTGTGGCTGATCTACCCGCTGGCTTATTTCGTGATGGCAATGGTGCGCGGCAGCTTGTCGGGGTTTTATCCCTATCCGTTCCTGAATGTCGTCCAGCTCGGTTATCCGCGGGTGATGGCCAATGCCGCCATGCTATTGGTGGGATTTTTCCTGATTGCAATGGCCCTGGTTGCGATTGCCCGGTACAGGCGCCAGGACTTGGCGATCGATTAAGTTCGCGTTTCGCGTGTACGAAAAAAGCCACAGTTCATATACGGCGATACATGTTGTTACAGGCCTTACGACTTGTACGTAGCGCCACCTTCAAAAATTAGGTTAAATATAGTCATGTTTAACTCAAAGCCATCGAGAATTGCCATGAAAAACCCCATGCGCGTTGCCCTGTTCGGAATGCTTGCTGTCGGCATGTTCGCGGCGGCCCCGGCGTTTGCCGGAGCACATTGGTCGGTGAATATCGGTGTGCCTGGCCCCGCCTACTATGCCCCGCCGCCGGTCTACTATGCCCCGCCACCGGTTTATTACGCACCGCCGCCGCCCGTGTATGTGCGGCCGCCTCCGGTCGTGGTGTATGGCGCCCCTGGCTACTATCCGCCCGCATATTACGGCCGTCCGGCTTATTATTGGCGCGAACGCGGCTGGCATGACCATTACTGGCATGACCGCGGCTGGCGCCGTTAATTAGAATCACGTCACGCTGCCGGCCCGCAGCGTGACTAAAAACAGACACACTGCAATTTACTGTATGCATATACAGTAGTTATGGTACAGTGCAATTCCCTTCAACGAGATTGGAATTGCTGCCATGACGAACTTGGACATTACCTCCGGCTCCCGCTTTGGTATGGAGTCTACCCCTTCCTCAATCCTGATGCGTTTCGGCAAGCGTGAGCTGTTCATCTGCCGCGATTTTTACAAGCGCCTCTATCGAAGCAATCCCGTGGTCGAATGCAACGCCGGCATCCAGGCTGGCCATCTCGAAATATTGCTGTTTCGCAAATGGCTGGTGGTCATGTCGAAAGCCCATTGAAGCGATTGCCGCATTTCCCTCCGATTGTTTCCAGATTGCATATTTTGCGTAATTGAAACAAATGTTCTAGCCCGCCACGTGGCGTGATTCTCCCGCAGCTGTTAAATTTGTTGCCGTTGGCTTGTCCAGGCACATAAATATAACCAGAGCGGGAGGCGCACAGTGAGCGATGAGTTCGACTTCGTGGTGATAGGCGGCGGTTCGGCCGGCAGTGTCATGGCAGGCCGCCTGACGGAAGATCCTGAGATATCCGTATGCTTGCTGGAAGCCGGCGGCAGCGGCGACAGCTGGGTGGTGAAGATGCCGGTCGGCACGGTTGCCATGGTGCCGACCCGGATCAACAACTGGGCGTTCGAGACCGTGCCGCAAGCCGGCCTGAACGGCCGCCGCGGCTACCAGCCGCGCGGCAAGGCGCTGGGCGGATCGTCTGCCATCAACGCCATGGTCTATGTCCGCGGCCATCGTTCCGATTACGATCGTTGGGCCCAGCTCGGCAACAGCGGCTGGTCGTTCGACGATGTGCTGCCCTATTTCAAGAAATCAGAGCATAACGAACAGTTTTCCAATGCCTGGCACGGCCAGGACGGGCCTTTATGGGTCAGCGGCCTGCGCAGCGACAACCCGATCCAGCAGCACTACCTGGAAGCCGCGCGCCAGGCCGGTTATCCGCTGAGCGCGGATTTCAACGCCGAGCAGCAAGAAGGTCTCGGCGTTTACCAGGTCACGCAGAAAAACGGCGAACGCTGGAGCGCCGCGCGCGCTTACCTGATGCCGCACCTGGGACAGCGCAGCAACCTGCGGGTGGAAACCGGCGCCTATGCCGAACGCCTTGTCATCGAGCAGGGGCGGGCGGTCGGCGTTGAAGTCCGGCAGGGCGGCACATTGCGTGTGCTGCGCGCCCGGCGCGAAGTGATCCTGGCCGCCGGCGCTTTCCAGTCGCCCCAGCTGCTGATGCTGTCGGGGATCGGCGACGGCACCGAACTGCGCAAGCTGGGCATCCATGTACAGCACCACCTGCCGGGCGTCGGCAAGAACCTGCAGGACCATCCCGACTTTGTGTTTTGCCATCAGTCCGACAGCCTGGACACCTTCGGCATTTCCGCCGGCGGCGCGCTGCGCATGTTCAAGGAGCTGCAGCGCTATCGCAAGGAGAGACGCGGCATGTTGAGCAGCAATGTCGCCGAGTGCGGCGGTTTTTTAAAGACCCGGCCGGATTTGCCGGCGCCGGACCTGCAATTGCATTTTGTCGTCGGCTGCCTGGAGAACCACGCCCGCAAGCTGCGCTGGGGACACGGCTTTTCCTGCCATGTCTGCCTGCTGCGGCCGAAAAGCGTGGGGCAGGTCAGCCTGCGCAACACCAATCCGCAGGACGCGCCGCTGATCGACCCCAAGTTCCTGGACCATCCGCAAGACCTGGAAGACATGGTGGCCGGCTTCAAGGCCACCCGCAAACTGCTTGAAGCGCCGGCGCTGGCCGCCTACAGCACACGCGACATACGCACCGCAGGTGTGCAGTCGGACGAACAGATACGCGCCATCCTCAGGCAGCATGTCGATACGGTCTACCACCCTGTGGGCACCTGCAAGATGGGCGTCGACCAGGCCGCCGTGGTGGATCCGACCTTGCGGGTGCGCGGCGTCCAGGGCCTGCGGGTAGTCGACGCCTCTATCATGCCGACCCTGATCGGCGGCAATACCAATGCTCCCACCATCATGATTGCCGAGAAAGCGGTCGATTTCATACGGCAAGGGCGATGATGCCAAAGGCGCCGGCAACGGCAACGGCGAATTTCGCTGCCGCTACGCGAAAACAGGCCGGCAAGGCAAGCGGCATATGCGCCTGTTGGCGCAAAACAACGCTATGTTGCGGCGCATGATGACGGTTAAAGTTTTTTGGCTCAGTATCGCTTCACGCAAAAAAGAGTCCATCTCTCTAGAGGTGAGGAGACAGGGAAAGCCCGCATCGTTAAAGATAGCGGGCTTTTTATATGGTGGAGCCGGTTCGGCGGCGAGAGTGATATTCACGAACCTTATATAAGGAATCAGAAATAACAATTGGCAATAAGTCCTCCGTTTTTATATGCTGCGATGCATCAACACAGTCTATCTAATCGGAGCCCTGCCATGACTTTCGTTCAAACCCTGCCTTTAATCGCCGTTGTCGCCGCCTTTGCCCTGCGTTTCTACCTGTCGAAAAAAATCGGCAACAACCAGAAGTAATTCCCGGCCGGCAGCCCCGGCTGCCCAGCCAGGCAAGTTTATCCCGGCACAACCGCGGTCCGCATCACCGGATACAGGTTAAAGCGCTCATCCCAGGAAGAGTGACGGCGCGCGAAGAACTCCAGCCGCGCCGCCGGATCTTTGGCAAACGCCGGATCGTCGGCCAGTTTCTGCTTGAACTCGGCCGCCAGCGCCGGATCCGCCGCCAGCTGTTCGCGCGCGACATCTTCCGCCACATACGCTTCCATATACTCCTTCTTTTCGAAGGCATTGTTGAAACGGCCCCACGCCGCCAGCGAGTCCGGCGCCTGCGGTTCCAGCAAAGCCATCACCAGCCGTGCCTTGGCCTGGGCTATCGGCACGAACAAGGCGCCGGCGCCGAGGTCGCGCGTTTCGCTGCGCCATGCGCCTTGCAGCTTGAGCAGCTGGTGGCTTTCCAGCGATTGCGCATCGAAGGTGCACTTGGTGGCGCGGAAAGTTTCCAGCGTTACCCGGTTCAGCGCCGCCGGCAGCACGCGGAAAGCGATGCCGTGCTGCTGCAGTTTTTGCCCGACCCAGGCGGCGTGCGCCGCCGGCACCAGGTAACCGGCCTGCGGCGCGTTGACGCTCAGGTCCGGCTGCAGGTCGTCGCGCACCGTCACATTCCAGATCTGCGGTTTGCTTTCGTCGTAGCGCGTCATCAGCGCGCCCGAAATATCCGACTCGGTGCGCGTATATTCATATCCGCGGAACGCCACCGGACGGGTCTTTTCGCTTGCCTCGTAAGCCAGCGCAACCGGCTGGCCGCCCAGCCTGGCGGCGCGCAGGTCGGCCTGCTGCGCATTCTTTAGCCAGGCGTCGCCGTGCGCGGCGATCTGCGCCATGATCGAGACAATGGTGTTGTGCGTGATGCGCACCCGGGTCGGGTAATCTTTCCAGGAATGGGTTTCCACCAGCATGCCGAAGCGGTTGCGCAGATGGAAATAGCCGGTTGAAAAACGCGGCGGCGAGACGCTGTCGACAAAACCGGAACTGGGATCGTCGTCGACCTTGAACGACATGTAGAACGGTAGCGGCAGCGAACCCTGCTTGCTCAAATCGCTGATGACAGCGTCGCGCAAAGCCTCGCCGTCCTTGCGCTGGGCGAGGTCGCTGGCGTGCACCGGTTCGACCTGGATCGAAACGTCGTGCTCGAACTTGGCGCCGTCGGTGACATGCAGGTCGATATACGCCAGCGGATCCCAGCGGTTGACCAGCTGCAGCATGGCCTGCATTTCCGGCGCGTCGGCCTTCGCGTAGTCGCGGTTCAGGTTGAAGTTCTGGCCGGTGGTGCGCCAGCCCATTTCTTCCGGACCGCGCTGGTTAGGGCGGTTCCAGCGGCCAAAGCGCTCATGGCCGTCGATATTGAACACCGGCACGAAGACCAGCACCTGCTTGTCCAGCACGCTGTTGGCGGAGCTGTCCTGCAGCGCTTCACGCAAGGCCAGGAAACCGGCGTCCTTGCCGTCGATCTCGCCGGCGTGGATGCCGCCCTGTACCAGCAGCACCGGCAGGTTGCGCTTGTGCGCGGCTTCCGCGGTCAGCGCGCCGCTGCGCGAGGCGATCAGCGCCAGCATCGGCCGGCCTTCCGGCGTACGGCCGAACTCGGTGCAGCGCACCTGCTTCGGATAGGCTTTCTGGAAAGCGGCGCAGAGCGCGATGACTTCGTCGTAGCGTCCGGTTTTCTGGAAACCGGAACGCTCGGCGACCGTGCTCAGGGCAGGGTCGGCGGCGTGGGAGAAGGGAGTGGCGGAGAGGGTAAGCAGGGCGGACAGCACGGCAGAACGCAGCATGAATCAAGCTCCAACGGTTAGGTGACGGACAACAAAATGATGGAGGGATTCTAGCGCGCCTGCCGGAATATTGCTTGGCGGCATCTGGTTGTTTGCCTGTCGCCGCCCGCGGCCGGATCCTCGCAGGCTGGCGGCGAAATTACCTGGAAAAAAGGGCGTTGATTTCGCCGGCTGCAAGCATGCCGTCGCCCATGGCGCCGAAGCTGCCCTGGCCGAGCGCCTCCCCGGCGATCCGGTGCAGCAGGCCGAGCGCCGACTGCATGGGGCCGCAGCCAACACTGATGCGCCGCACACCGGCCTGCCTGAACACATCGACCGCAGGCGCGCCGGCGTAACCGGCGTAGATATTCACCGGCAGCGAAATCGTTTGCATGAAGCGGGCGATCTCCTCGATGCGCGCCAGGCCCGGCACGAAGATGCTGTCGGCGCCGGCCGCAGCATACATCTGCGCGCGCCGCACAGTGTCTTCATAACGTGCCACGGGATCATCGTTGGCGGCAAAATAGGTGTCGCTGCGGGCATTGATGAACAGCCGCGCATCCATTTGCGCCAGCATCTTGCGCAGCGCGCCTATGCGTTCGCACAGGATCTCCGGCGGCGCCAGCCGGTGCGTTCCGGGCAGCACGCCGTCCTCGATATTGATGCCGGCCACGCCCATCCCTACCAATGCCCGCACCACATCGCACACTTCCTCGGTGCTGCGGCCGAAACCGCGCTCGATATCGACGCTCATCGGCACGCCGGCGACCCGGCAGATGCGGGCGCAGGCAGCCAGCAGTTCAGCCGCCGGCATCTGCTCGCCGTCGGCGTAACCGGCGGCCCAGGCCATGCCGGCGCTGGTGGTGCCGATGGCCGGGGCGCGGGCGCGTTCGAGGATGCGAGCGCTGACGGCATCCCAGGCATTCAATAAAGTCAGCGGCGCAGGGCCGAGGTGCAGCTGGTGAAAGGCGTTGGCATGCTGCTGGGCGGCGCTGGATTGCATGGTTTTCTCCATTTGATTACGTTGTAGAATGACATCGAGTTTAAGAGCAATACTGCTTCAAAACTTGGAAAAAACTGCTGTTCCCGACCCGTGGCGCAAAATCAACCATACGGATTGCAATTCCAGCAATGAAAACTTTGCTTTTACCTTCAGGCGTCGTCATCCCCGCATTGGGACAGGGAACCTGGTACATGGGAGAAGACCAGGCGCAAAAAAAGCGTGAAGTCGACGCGCTGCGGCTAGGCATGGAGCTCGGCATGACGCTGGTCGATACCGCCGAGATGTATGCCGACGGCGGCGCCGAGAAAGTCGTGGGCGAGGCCATTGCCGGGCGCCGCGACCAGGTCTTCCTGGTCAGCAAGGTCTATCCGCACAACGCCGGCCGGCGCAGCATGCAGGCCGCCTGCGAACGCAGCCTGAAGCGGCTCGGCAGCGACCACATCGATCTCTACCTGCTGCACTGGCCCGGTTCGGTGCCGCTGGCGGAAACGCTGGAGGCGTTCGAATCGCTCAAGAAGGCCGGAAAAATACGCGATTTCGGCGTCAGCAATTTCGACCGCGACGGCATGCAGGAAGCGAGCGAATTGCCCGGCGGCGCAGAGGTCGCGGTCAACCAGGTGCTGTACAACCTGAAGCGGCGCGGCATCGAATGGGATTTGCTGCCGTGGTGCCGTGAACGCGCGATACCGGTGATGGCGTATTCGCCGCTGGAGTCGTCCGCCAACGAACAGCGGCGCCTGCTCGGCAACCCGCATCTGCTGGCGGTCGCGGCAAGGCACGCAGCCAGCCCGGCGCAGGTCGCGCTGGCGTGGCTGCTGCAGCAAGAGCAGGTGATCGTCATTCCCAAGGCAGTCGATCCGGCGCATGTGCGCGAGAACCGCGCGGCGCTCGATATCATGCTTACGGCGCAGGACCTGGCGGAGCTTGACCAGGCGTTCCCGCCGCCGCGGCATGGCAGCGCGCTGGATATGAGATAAGCGGAGATAAGCGTTTTTCTAAAAACCACTGAGAGGCACATCCGATGTCATTCCAGAACTACTGGCTTTTCCTGCCCGCCTGTTTCGCACTGAACATGGCGTTCGGTCCGAACAACGTGCTGTCGCTGTCGAACGGCGCGCGCGACGGCATGCGCTATTCGGTCCTTGCCGCGTTTGGAAGGCTGCTGGCGTTTGCGGCCATGATCGCCATTTCCGGCCTCGGACTGGGAGCGCTGCTGCTGGCGTCGGAAACGCTGTTCACGTTGCTGAAATTCGGCGGCGCGGCTTACCTGGTCTGGCTCGGCATCAAGCTGTTCCGTGCCGCGCCGGTCGCGCTGGCAGGCGCGGCCGATAAGATCCCGGCCAGCCTGGAAACGCCGGCGGACAAGCTGCGCCGGCTCGCCAGGCAAGAGTTCCTGGTAGCGGCGGGCAACCCAAAAGCGATCCTCATCTTCACCGCATTCTTCCCGCAGTTTGTCGACCGCTCGGCCTACGCCGCCAGCTTCGTCGTGCTCGGCGCGACCTTCCTGCTGCTTGAACTGATCGCGATCGCCATCTACGCCGCCATCGGCGCCAGGCTTGGAACCTTTACCGGCGCCGCCGGACGCTTCCGCTGGTTCAACCGCGCCAGCGGCACGCTGATGATCGGCTTCGGCTTGCTGCTGGCGTTCCTGCGGCGTCCTGCAAGCTGAGGCCGACATGTCTGTCTTGTTCTTATTGAGAGTTGCATAATTCATGACATCGCGACGGTAAGAGTCATCTGGGGTCAGAGTCAACTTTCGCAGCGCTTCATCGCGAAACTTGACTCTGACCCCACATGACGGATTCGGAGAAAGACAGAGTGCACCGCGCGGTTTTTTTTAACGATGAGGCAGGTGCTCCGTGGCCCGCTAAGTGGGGTCAGAGTGAAGTTTCTGCAAAAAGCGTGCAGAAAGTTCACTCTGACCCCACTTAGCTGCGTTGGTTAATCGCGCAGAAAAAGCGGGCAAGGGCATTGTCATGTTTTATGAAACTCTCAGTAGGCTCTTCTGTTCTTTAGCGCTGCCCTTGAAGGAAGTACTACATGGATAAAGTGAAGGTCGTCCCCGCAACGTTCGACATGACGGCGAATGCGCCGAGGATCATCCGGCAGCTGTTCGAGCATGCCGGCATCCGGCTCAACGGCGACCAGCCGTGGGACATGCAGATCCACGATCCGGCGTTCTTCCAGAAGATGTTTACGAAATGGGAGCTCGGCATCGGCGAGTCCTACATGGATGGCGACTGGGATTGCGACAGGCTGGATGAATTCTTCTTCCGGGTCACCAGCCACGACCTGGAACAGACGGTGGTCGGCCCCGCGAAGATCGGCTTTTTCCTGGAAATCCTGCGCCAGAATTTTTTCAACCTGCAAACCAAGGGCCGCGCTTTCCAGGTCGGCGAGCAGCACTACGATATCGGCAACGACCTGTTCGAGAGCATGCTCGATCCGTACATGATGTATTCCTGCGCGTATTGGCCGCGCGCCGCCAACCTTGAAGAAGCGCAGCAGCACAAGCTGGAACTGATCTGCCGCAAGCTGGAGCTCAAGCCCGGCGAGCGCCTGCTGGATATCGGCTGCGGCTGGGGCGGGCTGGCCCGCTATGCGGCCGAACGCTACCAGGCGCAAGTGACCGGCATCACGATTTCCAAGGAACAGCAAAAACTTGCGCAAGCGCGCTGCGTCGGCCTTCCGGTCACGATTGAATTGACCGACTACCGGCAACTCAGCGGGCAATACGACAAGATCGTTTCCGTCGGCATGTTCGAGCATGTCGGCGCCAAGAATTATGCCGAGTACTTCGATGTCGCCGGCAAGCTGCTGGCGCCTGAGGGTTTGTTCCTGCTGCATACGATCGGCAACTACGTCACCGAAAAGAAGCGCGACGTCTGGCTCGACAAGTACATTTTCCCGAACGGCCACCTGCCTTCGGCGAAGGAAATCACGCAGGTGCTGGAAGGACGTTTCCTGATCGAAGACTGGCATAACTTCGGCCGCGACTACGACTTGACCCTGATGGCCTGGTGGGACAATTTCGAGCGCGCATGGCCGCGCCTGTCGGAAAAATACGACCAGCGCTTTTACCGCATGTGGAAATACTTCATCCTCTCTTCAGCAGGTTTCTTCCGTTCTGGCCAGGGCCAGCTCTGGCAGCTGGTATTAAGCAAGCGCGGACGCAGCGCCCCCTATCGTTCGATACGATAGGGGAAGAAGAGAGTAGGCGGGCAAGGATTCTTGCCCGCGCGCTACCGGGCTGGATTCATGTGGGTGCAACTGCACGCCCTGCTCAGAATTTGTAATTCACGCCCGCCGATATGCCCTGCAGGCGTCCTCCCGCATAACAGTTCGGCGCACCCGCCGCAATCGTTTGGCCGTCGTGGCAGTCGGCCGTCACGCCGCGTCCGCCCGCCCCCAGGTCATAGTGGGCCAGGGCGTGGTTGGCGGTCACCGCATAGTTCGCATACCAGGTGGTCTGCTTGTCGATCTTGTGCTTATACGCCACGGTGTACATGTTGGCGGCATTGTCCGGGCTGATGGTGCCGATGCCGTCGGCCGCGCTGGTATTGTGCTGGCCTGGATCGCCAGGCGTAGCGTTGGCGTGGGCCCAGCCGACCGAGATGCTGTCGTCCGGCGTCAGCTCCTGCGTCAGCGCCAGCCAGTAACCGTTGCGCGAGCGCTCGTTCTGCTCGTTCAGGTAGGCCGGGATATTCCTGCGCATCACCTCGTAGATGGCGCTCAGCGTGGTCTTCGTCGGGAAGGCGTACTGGGCGCCGATCTTGTAGGCATACTCGTTGCCGACATCGTTCGGATCCAGTCCTATCGGGCTGGCCAGCGCCTGCGGCGTGCCGGCCACATCGCCGGTGCGGTTGACCCTGGAATGCAGCTCATAGGCGCCGGTCACGTACAGCGGCCCGTTTTCATAGGCGACATTGGCGCTGTAGGCGGTGCCGTAGCTGCCGTCGACGCAAGCGATCGCGCCGCCGCCGCTGCCCGGGATATTGCCGCCGGTGCAGCTCGATTCGCCGCTGGCCTGGATCGAGTTTTCATAACCGCGGTTCTGGCCCGGCGAGATCAGCGCATTGAAACTCCAGCCATGCCACTTGGGCGATTCGTACCAGAGCGCATGGTCGAGGCGGGTGCCGAATTCGACCCGGTTGTCGCCGCCGGTATTGCCCATGATGACCGAGTAGTCGCCCCACATGCCGGAGAAAGGATTCATGCGCGCGGTGGAGGTCTTGTACGGCGCGTCGGTCTTGCCGATCTTGACGGCGCCCCACCTGGCGTCGGCCAGCCCGACATAGCTGTTGCGCGTGGTCAGCGCGCCTTTGACGGTGGTGTCCTGGGCGCTGGTGGAATTGGCGGAACCGGCGGTCGCAGTGATGTCGATCTGCGTTTCCAGCTGGTAGACCAGCGACAAGGTGTCGCCGATCGGATGCTTGCCGCGTATGCCGACGTAGGACAGGTTGGTGGACAGGTCGGACTGCCAGCCGTTTTGCCCGACCGGCGACACCACCCGGTTGCCGCCGACGTCGTTATAGGAATTCTTCAAGCCCTTGGTGCTGCCGTCGACCGATACATCCAGGTTGCCGTAGAACTCGACATCCTTGATCGCCTCGAAGAACTTGCGCGCCCGTTCGCCCAGCGCCGGCGACGCCGCAGGTGCGGCGGCCACTTCCGCCGCAGCCGCAACTGGAGCGTCTTGTTTGGTCGACACCTGCTGCAGTTTTGTCGTCAGCAGTTTTACCTGCTGCTCCAGCGCTTCGATGCGGGCGTCGGTTGCCGGGTCGGCCTTGGCGGCGGTGGACAGTGTCAGTGAGGGAAGGGAAAATGCAACGATAAATGCCGCTTGCAGCGGCTTCAGTCTGAACGTCATGTTGTCTCCATCGTTATAGGAAAATTTTTTTGTACGACGGTTCAGAGTGCTGCCATCGACGGCTGCATTGCGTTGACTTAGCTCAAGTTTTTTAAAAATAATCGCAGCGCGGGGCGCGTGCTGAAAAGTCCCTGTGGTAATTTTGCAGCGCTTGCGCGCAAGCCTGGATCGGCGGTCGGTGATATCCTCCTGAATTCCGTCCAAGGCCGTTAAATCCTCTTTTTTTGATCATGAACTTCCATACCTGGTTTACCTTTTTCGCCGCCTGCTGGCTGATCGCCATTTCTCCCGGTTCCGGCGCGGTGTTGTCGATGTCGCATGGCTTGTCGTACGGCGTCAAGAAAACCTCGGCGACCATCGCCGGCCTGCAGCTGGGTTTGCTGCTGATCCTGTTTGTGGCCGGCGCCGGCGTCGGCTCGATCCTGCTGGCGTCGGAGACCATGTTCACGGTGGTCAAGACGGTCGGCGCGCTGTACCTGATCTACCTCGGCCTGAGCCAGTGGCGCGCCAAGGTCGACGCCGCCGCGCTGCAGCAGCCTGAACCGGCCCTGCAATCGACGCCGCCGACCATGCGCAAGCGCATGCTGCTGGGTTTCATGACCAATGCCACCAATCCCAAGGGAATCATTTTCATGGTGGCGGTGCTGCCGCAATTCATCAGCGCCGGCAGCGCCTTGCTGCCGCAGTTGCTGCTGCTGGCCGTCACCATGTGCACGGTCGACCTGGTGGTGATGCACAGCTATGCCTTTGCCGCATCGACCATGCAGGGTTATTTCCGCGATGCGCGCGCGGTCAGGAAACAGAACCGTTTCTTCGGCGGCGTGCTGATGGGAGTGGGGACGGCCTTGTTTTTTGTCAAGCGCAGCGCCTGAGCGCGCCCAACTGCATCTGACGAGCTCGGACATGCGGATGTCCGGGCCGCGTTCTAAGTTTTTTCTTAAATATCAGCGGGGCGGCATCGCGCCCGATTCTCCCGCGCGCCACGTTGTGGGTAATTCCCAGCTGGCGTAAGAATTTTCTTGTTCCCTTCAGCAAGCCGGCCTCATGCCGGCTTTTTTGTTTCCTCTGTGTATGTTTCTCGCAGGAATTTAAGAATCACCTTAATTAAAGATTAGGCATTTCCTTAATTAAGACTTTTCTTATATTCGATAACGAGTCGGTTCCGCATAGTTGCAAGTTGCTTATTCCAGGCATCACTTTCAACTAACTGTAAAGAACCATGAGTACACTGACTTCACCACCGCAATTCCGAAAGCACACCCTGGCGCTTGCCGTCAGCAGCCTGCTGTCCATGCCGCTGGCCTCCGCCCATGCCGCCAATCCGCCTCTGCAGGCGGGCCCCGGCGTGGATCTTGTTGCATCGGGGGATTACGAGTCGAACACGGGTTTTGCGCTGCGCGCCTTCGGCGGCGGCACCATCGTCACCAGCGGTCTGGTCAATGTGCTTAACACCAACACCGTCAGTGGCGTGGGCTTGTCCACCAATGGTGCCGGCAGCCGGATCAATTTTCAGGGCGGCACCATCGACGCCAAAGTCGGGGTGCAGATGGGCCAGGGATCGCGCATCGACATCAGCGATACCACTATTAATGCGAGCGATACGGGCATTCTCCTGGGTCTCCCGGATTTTGGTTCGATGCAGGTGTTCGTGACGAACAGCCAGATTAACGCGTCGGCAACAGCGGGTGTCGTTCCTGAGATGGGAGTTGTTGTCGGCATCGGCAGCTATTTCGGCCGCGCCGTCGGTAGTCGTGTCGAGATCACCGACAGCGCCATCCAGGTCTCCGGGGGAGCCGGTATCGGCGCCATCGGTCTTTTCGGGCACGGTCTCACCATCATCATGAACGGCGGCAGTATCGTAGCGAGCAACGGCGGCGTAGGCGTGGACGTGTCAGACGGCTATACCGAGTTGAATAATGTCGATATATCAGCCGATGCAGGTGGCGTCCATATCTCAGGTGGTAATGTTGCCACGGATACTGTGATTAATGGCAGCCGGATCATCAGCAATGGAGGCCCTGGTTTGAGTATCTCCTCGTTGGGTCTTGAGTCCGTCCGGACAGTGGTGAATGATACGCAGATTGTCACCACCGGTCCGGGTGGCATCGGTGCTGCGGTCCGTGGTGCAAACAACTCATTGCAGCTGTCTAACAGTACGATTTCCACGGCTGGCACGGGAAGTTCTGGTATTCAAGTGGGTGGTGGAGCAGTAGGGACGGCGCAGGTAACACTATCCAACACGGATATCGTGACAACGGGCGATCAGGCCGATGGCGTGCGCGCCAGCCAGGGAACCATCTTGCAGACGAGTGGCGGTAGCATTCAGACTTACGGCGCCAACGCCAACGGAGTCTATCTCAATGCAAGTTACACTGGCGTCGGTGTATCGGCCAGCATGAATGGCACCGCGATTGCCACGCACGGCACCGGTGCGAGCGGTCTGTTTGTTTCGCAGTCCGATATGCTCTTCGCCAACGCCAGCGTCACGACCGGTGGCGATGACGCACCGGCGGTCTGGGCCGCTTCTGGAAATACCACGATCTTGCTCGGTCAGGACGATGTGATCAGCACGCAGGGTGTCAACAGCGATGGCCTGCGGTCAGGTAATCCGCTGACGGGCGAGGCCGGTACACTGACGCTGCAAGGCGGTACGGTGCGGGTCAGCGG
This sequence comes from Collimonas sp. GW821-FHT07E08, assembly GCF_059418905.1. NCBI lineage: Bacteria > Pseudomonadati > Pseudomonadota > Betaproteobacteria > Burkholderiales > Oxalobacteraceae > Collimonas > Collimonas sp. GW821-FHT07E08. The sequence continues at coordinate 96,647 of NZ_JBWKQR010000018.1, forward strand.
CGATGCAGCGTCGGGCGTGCAGGTCCATGCAGGCGCCAGCGCTACCTTACTGGACACCAACATCGAAGCTAGCGGCGCGAACGGCAGCGCCTTGTCGATGGTTGGCGGAATGAGCGCCGCGGCCACGGCACAGATCAGCAACAGTACGTTGCATAGCACACAGGGAGCGGCGATCCAGGTCGGCGGCGCCAGCGGCGGACAGGTCGCCATTGATCTGCTGAATGGCACGCAGGTCAGCAGCGGCACTGGCGTTCTGCTCGATGCCGGCGCCGGCACCCAGTCGATGCTCAATCTGAACGGCCAAGTACATGCTGTTGGCGATATCGTCGCCAACGGTAACGCCATCGTCGATGTATCGTTGGAGAAGCGGTCGTTATGGAACGGTGCGACCAGTACCGTGCGCAATGTGTCGCTGGACGCCGGCAGCCAGTGGCAGATGGCAGGCAGTTCGACGGTGCAGAACCTGAACCATGCCGGCCTGGTATCGTTTGCCGCCCCGGTGGCGGGCAACTACCATACGCTGACTGTGCAAGGCGACATCGCCGGTCAGAACGGCGTAGTGGCTTTGAACACCGTGCTCAACGAAGGCGGCGCGCTGAGCAACCAGCACACCGACCGCCTGCTGGTCGAAGGCAACGCCACCGGCACCACCCTGATCGAAGTCAAGCAGACCGGGCAGGGCGGCTTGACCGACGCTAACAAGAACGGCGTGGTCGATGCCGACGAAGGTATTTCGGTGGTGCAGGTGGGCGGCGATTCGCGCGCCGATGCGTTCGCGCTCAAGGGCGGTTATGTGGCCGCCGGTCCGTGGCAG
>NZ_JBWKQR010000019.1:0-85511 GCF_059418905.1 Collimonas sp. GW821-FHT07E08
CGCAGATGCGAAGCGTTGTCCCTCCACTCCGGCACCTTCTAGTTTCCCAGAAAGCGTCATTTCTAACCATACAAGCGCAGCGTATTACGCCGCATGAGATGTGTAAGAGCATGCTGCATTATCCGAATCAAACATACGGCGCAATACGCTGCGCTATTGGCGCCCTACGCCTCACCGCAATCAGTTGATTTATTGTCAGTCGTCATACAACAAGGCGCGAACGACAAATCTTCATTCCCGGACTGCTTCCGTATGCATACAATAGGCGCAAATAAATCTGATTGCTAAAATATTTTTTGCTGCTTATACTGCGATTCAAGTTGTAGGATGACTGATAACAAAGAAATTTCGCAAGCAGGCCAAGACCTGCGCCGGTTCTGCCAAAAACAGGAGATTAGGTGAATACCGAGAAAACGACGATCAATATCGACCGTCTCGGCGGCCTGCGCTGCGCCGTCGGCGAAAGCCCGCTGTGGAGCCAAAAAGAGGGCGCCTGGTACTGGGTCGATATTCCTGCCAGGACGGTCTGGCGCTGGCATGCCGCATCAGGTTCGGCGCGCAGCTGGACGTTGCCGGAAATGGTCGGCTGCATCGCGCTGAAAGACGACGGCGGCCTGGTTGCCGGAATGGAAAGCGGGATTTTCAGCCTGCGCCTGGACGAGGCGCAAGCCGCCGCGGCAGAAAAACTGGCGAGCCCGCCCGGCCTGCGCGAAGGCATGCGTTTCAACGACGGCCGCTGCGACCGCCAGGGCCGTTTCTGGAGCGGCACCATGTTCCTCGACATGGCCGCGGCGCGGGCCGACGGCCACCTGTACCGCTATACGCCACAGGGCGTGTCGCTGCCGATGGTCTCCAGGCTGATCGTCCAGAACGGCCTGGCCTGGTCGCCCGACGGCCGCACCATGTATCTCTCGGATTCGCATGTGTCGCGCCAGCTGATTTGGGCCTACGACTACGACATTGACGACGGCATACCCAGCGCGCAACGGATTTTCGCCGACATGAACCAGCATCCCGGCAGGCCGGACGGCGCCGCGGTCGATGTCGACGGCTGTTACTGGACCTGCGGCAACGACGGCGGCTGCCTCCTGCGCTTTACGCCCGAAAGCAAGCTGGACCGGCGCATCGATTTGCCGATGGCCAAGCCTGCGATGTGCGCATTCGGCGGCGCCGGGCTGGATACCTTGCTGGTGACGTCGATCAGCGCCGGCCAGGCCGCGGACGATGAATGGGCCGGCGCAGTCATCGCATTGCGGCCCGGCGTGGCCGGACTGCCGGAGACCGAATTCCAGACCCGGGCGGCGGCGAAACCCGGCGACGATTTTTTGTAAATAAATAAAAACCAGGAGACAGAAAAATGAAGAAATGCCTATCCATGCTTTGCATGGCCGGCGCGGCGTCGCTGATGCTGTGCGCGCCGCCCGCTTTCGCCAGGGAGTTCCGCGATGCGGATGTGCAGCCGGCCGACTACCCGACGGTTGCCGCCGTCAACTACATGTCCGGCCTGATGAAGCAGCGCAGCCAGGGCAAATACAGCATCAAGGTATATCCCAACAGCCAGCTCGGCAGCGAGCCGGACACGGTGGAACAGGTGAAGCTGGGAGCGATTGAATTTACCCGCACCCACGCCAGCGTGCTCAATGCCATCTGCCCGGAAACGATGCTGCCTTCGCTGCCGTTCGTGTTCCGCGACAAGGAACACATGCGGCACGTGCTGGACGGGCCGATCGGCGACGAAATCCTGCGCTCCTGCGAATCGCATGGCCTGGTCGGCCTGGCGTTCTACGATTCAGGCGCGCGTTTCTTCTACACGAAAAAGCAGATCAAGAACCTGGCGGACCTGAAGGGCATGAAGATCCGCGTTCCGCAGTCCGAGCTGTCGGTGGCGATGCTGCAGGCGCTGCACGCCAATGCGACGCCGATGGCGACTTCCGAGGTCTACACCGGGATCAAGAGCGGCATCGTCGACGGCGCGGAAAACAACTGGCCTACCTACCAGACCGCGCACCATTTCGAGATCGCGCCATACGTGCTGCTGGATGAACACGACATGACGCCGGAAATCCTGCTGATGTCGAAAGTGATCTTCGACAAGCTGTCGGCCGACGACCAGAACATGATCCGCCAGACGGCCAAGGCGTCGGTGCCTTACATGCGCAAGCTGTGGGACGAGAAAGAAATTTCCTCGCGCGCCATCGTCGAAAAAGCCGGTGTCCGCATCACGGCAGCGAACAAGGCGGAATTTCAATCCAGCATGGCGCCGGTCTATGCGAAATTCGTCACCACGCCCGGCATGAAAGACATGCTCAAGCGCATCCAGGACACCAAATAAGGTCGCGCCTACTTTCTCCATCAAGGAACCGGTCATGACTCATGTCAATAAAACCGGCGACGCGATTGACGACAAGCTGCCTGTCGCCTTGCTGCCGCCGTTCACGTTTCTTACCCGCTGCAACGCCTGGCTGTCGCTGATGTGCATGCGGCTGGCGGTGGCCGGCCTGGTGCTGATCGCGGTTGCCGTATTCGGCCAGATTTTCGGCCGCTATGTGCTCAACAACAGCCCGTCCTGGACCGAGGCGCTGGCCTTGCTCATGGTGCTGTACGTCACCAATATCGGCGTCGCCGTCTGCGTGCGCGACGACCGCCACATGGGCGTCGAACTGCTGACCGGCGCGCTGCCGCCGAAAGTGAGGGTGCCGCTGAAGATCTTCATCCACCTGCTGGTCATCCTGTTTGCGGTCCTGATGATCTGGAACGGCTGGATCCTGGGCCGCCAGATCATCGACTACATGATCCCCAACCTCGGTGTTTCGCAGGGTTTGACCTACTGGCCGCTGATGCTGTCCGGCAGCCTGATCGTCCTGTTCTCGATTGAACACATCATCGCATTGCTGCAACGTACAAGGGTTGTCCCATCATGGCATTGACTCTACTGTCGCTCAGTTTCCTGGTGCTGTTGCTGATCGGCGTGCCGATTTCGTTTTCGATCGGCCTGTCGGCCATCGCCACGATATTTTATGAAGGCTTGCCGATCGCTGTGATCTTCCAGCGGATGACGGCCGGCATGAGCGTGTTTTCCTTCCTCACGATTCCCTTCTTCATCTTCGCCGGCGAGCTGATGCTGTACGGCGGCATCGCCGACCGCATCATCCAGTGCGCGCGCGGCGTGGTCGGCCACATCCGCGGCGGGCTGGGCATGACCAATGTGCTGGCATGCACCCTGTTCGGCGGCGTATCGGGTTCGCCGGTGGCGGACATCTCCGCCATGGGGGCGGTCATGATCCCGATGATGAAGCGCGAGAATTACGACACCGACTACGCGGTCAACGTCACCACCCACTCGTCGCTGGTGGGCGTGCTGATGCCGACCTCGCACAACATCATCATCTATGCGCTGGTCGCCGGCGGCGGCGTGTCGATCACCACCCTGATCCTGGCCGGGCTGCTGCCGGCCCTGATCCTGACCCTGGCCAATCTTACGGTGGCTTACCTGGTGGCGGTGCATCGCGGTTATCCCGCCGGCACCTTCCTCGGCTGGACGGTAGCGTTGCACAGCGTCTTGCGCGCACTGCCGGGGCTGATGGTGGTGATCATCATCATTGCCGGCATCACTTCGGGCGTCTTTACGGCGACCGAGTCGGCCGCCATCGCGGTGTTTTATGCACTGATCCTTACCACCCTGGTGTACCGCAGCCTGAGCTGGGCCGATTTCCTGAAAGCGGCGGTGAAGTCGGTCAAGACCACCGGCGTGATCCTGATGCTGATCAGCATTTCATCCGCTTTCGGCTACCTGATCAGCCTGTACAGCGTGGCCGATACGGTGGGCGACGCGCTGATGGCGGTCAGCAGCAACCCGATCGTCATTTTCCTGCTGATCAACCTGGCCTTGCTGCTGTTCGGCACGTTCCTCGACATGGCCGCGCACATCCTGATCTGCACGCCGATTTTCCTGCCGATCTGCGAGCACTTCGGCATGGGGCCGGTGCAGTTCGGGATGATGTTGCTGATCAATTGTTCGCTGGGATTGAATGCGCCGCCGATCGGCGCGGCGCAAATCATCGGCTGCACCATCGGCGGCATCCGCATGGGGGAAATCATGCGCACCATCTGGCCGTTTTATCTTGCGCTGCTGTTCACCTTGATGCTGGTGACTTTCGTGCCCGGATTTTCGTTGTGGATACCGGGGTGGTTCGCTTAGCGGCGTTTCTTCCTTCACGGCGGGCAAGGCCATGTCCGCCGCCATTCCTTTTGTTTTTGCGGGCGCGCAAACCCGTTGCGCCGGCATCTGGTAGCATCCTGTCAGGCACCGGCTTGTCCTAATCCAGGCGTTCGCACTGGATGCCGCTGGATTCAGCGGCGGCAAGCTTGGCCTCCCTGCAACATCCCCGACATTTATTCTTGATACTGACAGGAACACTCATGAGCGTTACCACCCAATGGATCGACATCCAGGCCGCCGACGGCACGTTCGGCGCATACCTGGCCGTCCCGCACACCGGCAAGGGCCCCGGCATCGTATTGCTGCAGGAAATTTTCGGCGTCAACGAACACATCCGCTCGGTCGCCGAGCAATACGCCGCCGACGGTTACGTGGTGCTGGTGCCGGACCTGTTCTGGCGCAGCGGCAGCCATATCGAACTGGTTTACGACGACGCCGGCTGGAAACGCGCGGTCGAGCTGATGCAGGCCACCGATTTCTCCAAGGCGCAGTCGGATATCGCGCTGACTGTTGCCGCCCTGAAGGCCCGGCCTGAACTGGACGGCAAGCTGGCCGTCATCGGCTATTGCTTCGGCGGCATGCTGGCGTACAACACGGCGGCCGACGGCCTGGTCGACGCGGCGATCGCGTACTACGGCGGCGGCATCCAGAACCAGCTGCAGCGCGCCGGCGACATCAAGGTGCCGCTGCTGATGCATTTCGGCGGCGCCGACAGCCATATTCCGCTGGACGCCGTGCAGAGCATCGCCGAGCGTTTTGAAAACAATGAGGATGTCGAAGTCCACATTTATCCGGGCGCGGAACATGGCTTCAACTGTTCGCACCGTTCCAGCTACAACCAGCGCGCCGCGGCGGAAGCGCACGGCAATTCGCTGACTTTCCTCAGCGACAACCTGTAAGGCGTATCTGGCCGGAGGCGCTGTCGCGGCTTCCGGTTGTGGTTCTTGCAAAAAAAACGCCAACCGCTCAAGGTTGGCGTTCATGAAATACATCCCTGCCGTTATCGTTACTTTGCCGTCGCCGGAGCTTCTGCCGCCGGCGTCCGCGGCGGCGCGTTCTTCACATAGCGGTCGAACCAGCGCAGCATTTCATAGACCAGCTGTTCGTTCGATTCCATCGCCGCGTACCAGTGCGGTTCATGCGGCAGCATCACCAGCCGCGTGACGCCGCCGTTGCCGCGGATCGCTTCGTAGAGCTTGCTGGCCTGCAGCGGCGTGGTGCCCGGATTGGCGTCGTCCGCGCCATGCACGATCAGGATCGGCGTCTTCATCTTGTCGGCGAAGAAGAACGGCGATACCTTCAGGTAGACATCCTGTGCTTCCCACACTGAACGCTGCTCGTTCTGGAATCCGAACGGCGTGAGCGTCTTGTTGTAGGAACCGCTGGTGGCGACGCCGGCCCGGAACAGGTCGGAGTGCGCCAGCAGGTTGGCGGTCATCAGCGCGCCGTGGCTGTGGCCGGTGACGCCGATGCGGTCGGGGTCGGCCACGCCCAGCCGGACCGCTTCACCCACCGCGGCCGTGGCGTCGGCGACCAGCTGTTCCATGTAGGTGTCGTAGGCTTTTTTCGGATCGCCGACGATGGGGAAGGCGGCGTTATCGATGATGGCGTACCCGGCCAGCAGCAACAGCTGGTACTTGCGCAGCCGCGTGAACGTTTCTTGCGAGCCGGTGGTCTGGCCGGCCTGCGAGGCGTCGGCGTAATCGAGCGGGTAGGCATACAGGATGGTCGGCACGCGCGTGCCTTCCTGGTAGCCGGGCGGGGTGTACAGGGTAAACGACAAATCGAGGCCGTCGGCGCGTTTGTATTTCACCAGGCGCTTCTTGATCTGGCGCACCACCGGCGTCGGATCCGCGATCCGGGTGACAGCGGCGCTGGTCGAAGCGAAGGCGGCTTCGCCGGCGGCGGCGTCAAGCGGAGCGCCGAGGGTGCGGACAAAGGCGTTCGGCGCTTCGGTCACCGACTGGCGCCAGGTCAGGAAGGTGCGCGCATCCGCTCCGGCAAAACCGAGGAACTGCTCGTAGGACGCCTTGTCGCTGCGGAACAGGCGTTCCGGTTTCAGCGTCTTCAGGTCGAGCTTGTCCAGGAACGGGCGGTCGCCGCCAGGCGAGGCGCCGGCGCCGCTGAGGAAGATCGCATCGCCCTCCTGGCGCAGCACCCAGGCGCCGTTCGGCAGCTGGCGTTTCACCGGGGTGCCTGGATTGGCATATTTTTCGTCGGTCGACAGGTCCCACAGCAAGCGCGGCTGTTGCTGCGGATCGTCGACATTGACCAGGAAACTGCGCCGCCAATGGCGGGTGCGATCGTATTCGTGCATCAGCGCCAGGCCGGGTTGCTCGGTCCAGGCGATGCCCATGTAGCGCTGTTCGGTGCGCGTGATTTCCACCGCCGCCGAACTGAACGGCGCCTTCTGCAGCATCAGCTTGTCGCGCGCCGGCACCTTGGTTTTCCAGTCGCCGCCATCCAGCGCTTCAGCCCAGACCAGCGTCGCCGGCTCGGTAGCGCGCCAGGTGAAGTCGCGCGGGCCGAGTGCGACGCCGCCGATCGGGACCCGGTCCGCCAGCGGCAGCGAGGCGATGTGATGCACCGTCATGTCCTGCCGTTTGGCGAGATCCCAGACTTCCACCTCTTGCGGAAAGCGGTCGAAGGTAGTCACGTAGGAATAGGGTTTGCGGATCGAGGTCACCAGCAGGTGCCGGCCATCCGGCGCCGGTCCCAGCGATTCGTAGCGGCCCGGCGTCCCGACCGGCGTCACCGTCGCGCTGGCGGCGTCGACCAGCGCCAGCTGCGAAGCTGCGTAGTAGTCGAACAGGTCTTCGTCGTGCTTGCTGTTGAGCGTGTCGCGGTTTTCGTAGGTGCTGCTCTGTCCTTTGCCGCCATCCGATTCCTGGATACTCGGGCCATTGGGCACGGCCGGTTCAGGCGGCGGGCCCATGCGCGGGGGCACCAGCTTGACCAGCAGCGTTTTCTGGTCGGGCATCCATTGCAGCTGGTCTTCCAGCATCGGGTTCAGGCGCGCGCCCGGGACGCGGCGTACAGCGCCGCTGCTGGCGTCGCCGATCCAGAGCTCAACCGAGTCCTTGGCGATATTTTCAAAAGCAAAGCGCTTGCCGTCGGCGCTCCACAGCGGCCGGCCCGGGCAGGCGCCTGCCGGCAGCGCGATGGGGGACTGGGCGCCGTCGGCGATGTGCACCAGGTCAAAGCTCCTGGCGCAGGGAGTGATGCCGTAGCCGCCAGGGGTATCGTGCTTGCTGTGATTGCCCGGTTCGACGCGCACCCCGGCCAGGCGCAGGAACGGCGCCGCCACGCGTGAAATCGAAGGGTATTCCTGCCAGGACACCAGCAGCATCCGGTCGCGCGTCGGGCTCAGCACCGGCAACGGCGGCGACGGCGCGCGCATGACGTCCAGGATTTCCTTGGGCGGCTGGTTGTAGCCGGAGGCGGATGCCGCGGCCGGCGACGGTGCGGTTGCGGGGGCGGCGTGCGGCGCCGTGGTGACGCCGGCCGCAAGCAGTGAGACCCAGAGACAGGTCAAGGTGGATTTTATTGCCATTAATGTCCTCAGTTCGATTCGTCTGCAACAAGGGTTTTGCCAGCTTGTGGCTGACCTTGCTGATATTGCCATTCGACTCTGGAAAAAGGGTCATTTTTTTCCGGTTTTTTTTAAAAAATTGACATGGATCGAGGCTGGCGCCGATTATGGTAATATACGAAACGTATATAAAACGTATAACTGGAATACAGCCATGGGCATCGTCAAAATCTCCGATCTAATGCATGACAACCTCCGCACCGCAAGCGATGCGCTGAGCCGATCCATCAATGCCCAGGCTGAGCACTGGATGCGCATCGGCATGCTGTCCGAGCTGCATCCGGAGTTGTGCCACGGCGAAATCTGCCAGCTGCTGATGCGCGCCAGGCAGGCGAGCGACGAAAGCCTGGCGTTTTTTACGCAGGAAACGGCGGCTGCGCCTGCCGCGGCGAAGGCGGCGCGGAAGGCCGTGCGATGAGCCGGCCGGACTGGATCAAGTCGGCAGCCGGCATCGCCAAGGCGCGCGTCGCCGGCGCCCTGGCCGCCGATGTGCTGCGGATGATCGCGGAGCACGTGAAGCCCGGCGTCAGCACCGAGGAGCTGGACCGCCTGTGCCACGACCATATCGTCCACGTGCAGCAAGCGACACCGGCCAACATCGGCTACCACGGCTTCCCGAAGACGATATGCGTCTCGGTCAACCACGTGGTTTGCCATGGCATCCCGTCGCCGCAGAAGATCTTGAAGAAGGGCGACATCATCAATATCGATGTCGCCGTCATCGCCGACGGCTGGTTCGGCGACACCAGCCGCATGTACTTTGTGGGCGAACCCAGCCCGCTGGCGCGCAGGCTGGTGGATACGACCTACGAAGCGATGCGGGCCGGCATCCTGCAAGTACGGCCCGGCGCGACGCTTGGGGATGTCGGACATGCAATCCAGGCCGTGGCCCAGCGCGAGCGCTTCAGCGTCGTGCGCGAATACTGCGGGCACGGCATCGGCCAGGTTTACCACGAAGACCTGCAGGTGCTGCACTACGGTAACCGCGGCGAAGGGCTGCGCCTGGAGCCGGGCATGGTGTTTACCATCGAGCCGATGCTCAATGCCGGCAAGCGCGAAACGAAAGAACTGGCCGACGGCTGGACCGTGGTCACCCGGGATCATTCGCTGTCGGCGCAGTGGGAGCACATGGTTGCGGTGACGGCCGACGGCTTTGAGCTGCTGACGCCCTGGCCGGACGGCACCGGCTCCTATGCCGCGATCGCCTGAGAATTTTTTTTCACCCCTGCCACAATATTCCTTATTGTGAAACGTCTTCATTGGTATGAGCCCGCCGAACAGCCCGCAGCCGATGAACGACCAAGACCGAGACATCACTGCGACTGTCTTGCGTGAGCGCGCCAGGCTCGGGAATTTCATCCTGCGCCGAGTGCGCGATCCGGACGAAGCGGACGATATCCTGCAGGATGTCTTCCAGGAATTCGTCCAGGCCTACCGCCTTCCCGCTCCGATCGAACAAGCCAGTGCCTGGCTGTTCCGGGTTGCGCGCAACCGCATCATCGACCGTTTCCGCAAGAAGAAAGAACAGTCGGTAAACGAGATCGGCGAAATGAGCGGCGATCCGGACGGCGATGACAGCGAGTACCGGCTCGACCTGGCGCTGCCGGCGCCCGACGGCCCGGAAGCGGTGCACGCCAGGTCGGTCTTGCTGAGGGAGCTGCAGCAAGCCCTCGACGAACTGCCGGCCAGCCAGCGCGAGGTGTTCGTCGGACACGAACTGGACGGACTCAGCTTCAAGGAAATGGCGTCGCAAAGCGGCGTCGCCGTGAATACCCTGCTGGCGCGCAAGCGCTACGCGGTCTTGTACTTGCGCGCCCGGCTGCAGGCGGCATACGACGAATTCGGCATTTATTGAGAGCTTCACCATCCATGACATCGCCACGGCAGGAGTCATCTGGGGTCAGCGTCAACTTTCGCAGCGCTTCATCGCGAAACTTGACTCTGACCCCACATAACGGATTCGGAGAAAGGCAGGGCGCACAGCGCGGTTTTGTTTTTAGGCAGCTACTCCGTGGCCCGCTAAGTGGGGTCAGAGTGAAGTTTCTGCAAAAAGCGCGCAGAAAGTTCACTCTGACCCCAGTTAGCTGCGTTTGTTGATCGCCTGGAAAACCGGGCAAGGGCTTTGTCATGTTTTATGAAACTCTCAATAAATCGACACATGAATTGTGCCTATGGATTGGCACGTGAATTGACATGCAAAGGAGCAGGAAGATGAAAGCGAGATTTTTTTGGAAATTGCTGATGGTGCTGGCGGTCGCCGCCGTGCTTGGCGGCGCTGTCATGGTGCTGTGGAACCTGGTGATGCCTGGCCTGTTCGCCGGCATCCTCCAGATCGACTACTGGCATGCGCTCGGCCTGCTGGTCCTGAGCCGGATCCTGTTCGGCGGATTCCGCGGGCACGGCGGATGGCACGGCCGCCGGCAATGGCAGAAATGGCAGGCAATGACGGCGGAAGAGCGCGAGCAGTTCCGCAAAGGCCGTTCAGCCTCTTGCAAAAAAAACGAGGAATGAGCGTGGCTAATACCTCGACCGCCAGCTGCAAACAGGAACCGGGAGCGATCGTCCCGGTGGTCAACCTGAAACGCTGCGAAGGCAAGGGCGACTGCGTGGAGGTATGCCCGGAAAACGTGTTCCAGGTCCGGCGCATCGACGACAGCGATTATCAAAACCTTGGTACATTACAGAAATTCAAATTGCGCGTGCACGGCATGCAGGTTGCCTATACGCCAAACGCCGATGCGTGCCGGGCATGTGGTTTGTGCGTCAGCGCGTGCCCTGAACATGCCATTACCCTTAGCCGCTTATGACCGAACCTACGAACCTTCCTGCCGCACCCTCGCCATCGCAGTTCTCCCGTTACCAGAAGTTTGTGGTCGGCATGCTGGCGTTCCTGCAGTTTGCCGTCATCCTCGATTTCATGCTCATGTCGCCGCTGGGCGCCGTGATCATGCCCGCGCTCGCCATCGGTCCGAAACAGTTCGGGCTGGTGGTCTCCGCGTACGCGTTCAGCGCCGACCTGTCGGGATTGCTGACAGCCGGCTTCGCCGACCGTTTCGACCGCAAGAAGATCCTGCTGTTCTTTTATGCCGGCTTCATCATCGGCACATTGTGGTGCGGGCTGGCGCAAAGCTTCGAGAGCCTGCTGCTGGCGCGCATCGTCACGGGCCTGTTCGGCGGCGTCATCGGTTCGGTGGTGCTGGCCATATCGACTGACCTGTTCCCGCTGCAGATGCGCGGCCGCGTGATGGGCCTGATCCAGACCGCATTCGCCGCCAGCCAGGTGCTGGGCATCCCGGTCGGGCTGTACCTGTCCAACCGCTGGGACTGGCATGTGCCGTTCCTGGCGATGGCGGTCCTGGGCGTGGTCGGCGGCCTGTTCGTGACCTGGCGCATGCAGCCTGTCACCGCCCACCTTGCCATACCCCAGGAACACAGTCCGTGGATGCACCTGTTCCACACGGTCACCGAGCCGCGCTACCTGATGGCTTTCGCGACGACGGCGTTGCTGACCACCGGCGGCTTCATGCTGATGCCCTTCAGCAGCGCCTATGCGGTGAGCAACCTCGGCATCGACCTGCACAGCCTGCCGACGGTCTACCTGGTCACGGGGCTGTGCACCATCTTCTTTGGCCCCATGATCGGCAAGGCCGCCGATGCATTCGGCAAATTCCGCGTGTTCATGCTCGGCACGGCGCTGTCGATCACCATGGTGCTGATCTATACCCACCTCGGGCCGACCTCGCTGCCGCTGCTGATCGTCGTCAATGCTTTCATGTTCGTCGGGATATTCTCGCGCATGATTCCGTTCCAGGCGCTGGTGTCTTCAGTGCCGGTCAGCACCCAGCGCGGCTCCTTCAACGCCATCAGCGCTTCGATCCAGCAGCTGTCAGGCGGTGTCGCCTCGGTCGTCGCCGGACATATCGTCACGCTCGGGGCGGATGGCAAACTGCAGCACTTCGACGATGTGGGTTATGTCGTCGTCGGCACGTCGCTGGTAGCGTTGATGCTGCTTTGGCGCCTGCAGCGCAGCGGGCCGACGACGCAGCCCGCAGCCGCCGTTTAAAGCGCAATCGCTTGATTCGCAAACGGAGCGATGCCTTGATGTGCCTGTTTTTTCCCCTGGTAAATCCTGGCGCGGCTACCTAATCCGGCCGCATGCGCGGCGAACTATTGTCCGCTGCGCGCTTCCGCCAGCGCAATGGTCAGGTGCTGCACTTTCTTTTTCAGCTGGTCGCGTTCCTGGGTGAGTTCAACCACCTGCTGCAGCAGGCGGTGAATCTCGATTTGTTCGGGCGTGGCGTCTATCGGCGGCGGATCCTGTTCGGGCTTGGGCGGCAGCCGGGCTTCGCGCACCTGCCTTGCCGCCTGGCGCAATTCCTTTTTTCCGCCGGCGACCGCCGCTACCTGCTTCTCGCTCGGCAAGGAGGCTACGGCCGCCGCGGCGTTGATGGAAATCAGGCCTGACTTCACGGCGCCTACCAGCTCAGGCGCAGCCGTTTTCTGGATTCTTTCGATCTGCCCCAAGGTCGCGCTGCTTACCCGCGCGGTACGCGCAACGGCTTCCCGGGTCCATGGCGGTTCGCCATCGGACTGGGCCGGGGCATCGGTCCCGGCGGGCTGCGCAGCCGATTGCCGGGCCTGTTCCTGGCGCGCCGCCACGATCTCTTTCTTGCGCAATGCGAGCACGCCGCGCTGGAAATCCGATACGCTGCGCCGCCCCAGGTGGTTGTCGATCATCCACAGGTGCACGTCTTCGATGGATTGGAACGTGTGGTTCTGCATGGTGTTGAACGCAATCCCATGTTTCTGGCAGATGCTGTAGCGGTTGTGCCCGTCCACCAGCAGGTCGCCCCACAGCACCAGCGCGTCGCGGCAGCCTTCCGCCAGCAGGCTGCGTTCCAGCGCGGCGAATTCGTCCTCGGTCAACGGATCGATATAGGCGCGGAGGTCTTCGTTGATAGTGATGGTCATGGCTTCAGAAGGAATAAAATGTTAGCGTGGCAATGCTGGCCTGTTGTTCTATTCCATGCGGCGGGATAGTCTGGATCGGATTTTACCTCGCGCATGGCATGTTTATTGCCTAAAAAATGTGCATGTCCGCTAATTCCGATGCATCAAGCATCGGGATGGCGCTTAGATAAACGTCTTCGTAAGGGTGCCTTGATGAGATTCGCAAAACTCCTGCTGTTGTCCCTCGGACTGTGCATCATGGCAGTGCAAGATGCGCGGGCCGATGCCCTGGCCGATATCCAGAAGCGCGGCGTCCTGCGCATCGCCGTGCCGCAGGATTTTGCGCCGTTCGGATCCGTCACCTCGGACATGAAACTGCAGGGACTGGATATCGACGTCGCAACGCTGATCGCCAGGAACATGGGGCTGAAACTTGAGCTGGTGCCGGTCAGCAGCGCCAACCGCATCGCCTATCTGCAGACGCGCAAGGCCGACCTGGCGATTTCCACATTGGGCAAGAACGCCGAACGCGAAAAGGTCATCGCCTTTTCGCAACCGTATTCACCCTATAACAACAGTGTCTTCGGCCCCGCCAGCTTGAAAGTTGCGGGCGCTGCCGACCTCGCCGGAAAAACCATCGGTGTCGCACGCGGAACGTTCCAGGACAGCCAGCTGACAGAAACCGCGCCGCCCAGCGCCGTGATCAAACGCTACGAGGACAACAACGGCATGATCTCGGCCTACCTGTCGGGCCAGGTGCAGCTGGTCGGCACCGGCGATTTCGTCGCCGTTGCGCTGGCGGAAAAAGCCGCCAGCAACAAGCCGCAAATGAAATACATCATCCAGGAATCGGCCTGCTACGTCGGCCTGCTCAAAGAGGAGCCGGCGCTGATGGCGAAGGTGAATGCCGCGTTGACCCAGGCCAAGAAGAACCATGAGTTGAACGCGATCGTGCAAAAATGGCTGAACGTGCCGTTGCCGGGGAAACTGGCAGTCCAGTTTGACTGAACTGCAGGCAACGGCCGCTGAGGCCTGGCGGCCAGGATTGGCCGTTTAAGGCCGCTGCACCGCGTCGATGCCAAGCACGCTGGCATCCGCGGCGCCGTGTCCCGCGGCGATGAGCTGGTCCATCCTGGCCGCGACTGCGGGCAGGGCTGCCATCGGCCGGTTGCCGGTCGTTTCCAGCATCAGCCGCACATCCTTGCGCGCCATCGCCAGTTCAAAGCTCGGGGCGAAATTGCCCTTTGCCATGTTCAGTCCGCGGCCGGTCACCATCCCGTTCAAATCAAGCAGCCCAAGCAGCTTGATGGCGTCCTCGCCATCCACGGCGCTCGCTTGCGCCAGGGTGAGGATGTCGGCCACCACCGCGGAGAGGCCGATGATCACGGCGTTTCCAAACAATTTGTTTGCCGCGGCAAGGTCGCTGCGCTCGCCCAGGTATTCGAGACGTCCTGTCATCTTGGCGAGATCCGCCTGCACGGATTCGAACAATGCCTTCGGGCCCGCGACCATCATCGTACCCTGGGCATTGCGAGCGGCCGGCGGTCCCATGAAGACGGGACAGTGCAGGTATTTCACTCCGGCCGCATGCAGCCGTTCGGCCCGTTTGGCTGTAAGCGCCGGCAAGGTTGTGGTGTGGTCGATCAGGATTGTTTCGGGCGACAGTCCAGCACGCGCCGCCGCGATAAGCTCTTCGACCACCGCGTCGTCTTTCACCACGATATGCACCCGTGCGGCGCCTCGGACCGCTTCGGCGGGCGTTGCGGCAGCCTTCACGCCGAACTGGGCAAGGGCGTGAACCTTGTCGATGGAGCGATTCCATGCGGTTACCGAATCACCGCGTTTTGCGGCGGCTTCAGCGAATGCGCCGCCGAGCAGCCCGGTACCGAGAAAAGCAATGTTTGCCATGACTGTATCCTTTTGAAATTGAATCTGAACAACAGAATGGCAAAATATAACACCGGAACAATTTGCCCGAGCGGCGCCGCCGCGTTGTGCGCAAATCGTCAATTTTCCCCGGACAGCAGCGCAATCCTGGCAGGCAGTTCGGCTTTCAGGAATTCTATATAAGCCCGCACGGCCGGGACCAGGCCGCGCCGGGTCGGGAATAGCAGGCGCACCTGCCCCGAGGGCGGGCGCCAATCGGGCAGCACGCGTTGCAGGGATTTCTGCGCCAGGTCTTCCGAGCATACGTGGCGCGGTAAAGCGATCACGCCCATGTGCGCCAGCGCTGCCTTTTTAAGAAGCCGGATGTTGTCGCTTCTCATGCGCGGCTTCAACGCAACCACCTGCTCTTCGCCTGCCTGGTTCAGCAATCGCCATGCCGGCGCTTCGTCGTCCATGCCGAAAACAAGCGCGTCCAGCGCGGCCAGGTCGGCCGGGCTTTGCGGCTTCCCGGCGCGTTCCATGAAAGACGGGCTCGCATACAGCCCCCACGGGGTCGAGCACAAGTTGGCCTGGACCAGGCTGGAGTTCTCCAGCGCCTGCGAATTGATGCGCAAGGCGACATCCATCCTTTCTTCGACCAGGTCGACGTTGCGATTGGTAATCTGCGTCATGACCTGGACTTTGGGATACATGGCCATGAAGCGCGGCAGCAGGTCGCTCAGGATCATATCGATCATTCCTTCCGGGGCGCTGAAGCGTATCGCTCCCACCGGCTCGACCAGGGTGCGCTGCACGACGTCCTCGGCGGCGTGGGCCTCGATGATCATCGCCACGCAATGCTGGTAGAACTGGGAGCCGACGTCGGTAAGCGCGATGCGGCGCGAGGTCCGGTGCAGCAGGCGGACTCCCAATACTTTCTCCAGTTCCGCGGTACGCCGGCTCAGCCTGGATTTCGGGATGTCCAGGGCGTCTGCCGCTGCGGTGAAGCCGCCGCGGTCGACAACCTGGACAAAAAAATACAGGTCGTTGAGGTCGATATTCAGTTTTTTCATCGGAAGTTCCGGCTTTATCGTCCCATATGTAGAACGGAAGATCGCATTTTAGCTAATTTATCTGGATTGTCGTTGCGCATAGTATCAATCACACGGCAAGACATGCTGGAAAACAAGTTTCACAGAATGCCGACACCGTCGCCATCCCGGCGCATATTTCTACAGAAAGCACAAAATGAACATCCTGAAAATCGTGATTGCTACCACTCTTGTCGCTGCTGCCGGTTCGGTACTTGCTGAAGCAAGCTATCCGCCAGAAGCACCTTTTGTTTCGACCAAGACACGCGCGGAGGTCGTGACCGAATTGCAGCAGGCAAGCGACCAGGGCAGCCTGAACCATGCCGCCTCTGCCTACCCGGTGCTGCAGCCTGTGGCGTCGACCAAGAGCCGTGCTGAAGTCAAGGTGGAGCTGAAGCGCGATACGCCTGTCGCCAATCGAGAGCTGGATGAGTTGCGTGACAACGCCGGCTACTAAGCCGGCAAGCGCGTTGACGAACCATGCAAATCAGGGAAACGTGGCGATGCGCTGCGCGTGTCGCCACGGCATTGAACCATTGAATAAAAATACCATGCAAACTTCACCTGTACTGTACCGCAGCGGCCGTGTCCTTCTGGCGTCGCTGTTCGTCGTTTCCGGCCTGCTCAAGATCACTGCCTTTTCCGGCGTGGTCGGATATATGGACCGCATCGGCGTGCCGTTCGCCACTTTTTCCGTGCTGGCCGCGATCCTGGTTGAATTCGGCGGAGGCCTGGCGATCCTGGCCGGCTGGCGGGTCCGTCCGGTCGCCGTGATCGTGGCTTTGTTCACGGTGATTGCGACCTTGACCGCACATCGGTTCTGGCAGGCAGAACCAGCCGCCATGCAGAACCAGCTTAACCACTTCTTGAAAAACGTTGCGATCATTGGCGCCTTGCTGATGCTGGCGGCATCGGATGGCGGTTCGCCTGAAGAAAAATGAGATCAGGGGATTTCCTGCTTCTCGGGCGCGATGTGATATTGGCTGTAGCGCGCCAGGGAATGCCCGGTGGCCGAGGGCGCCGGCGATATTTGCTGCAGCGTCCGTATTGCCGTTGCGATATCGGCGGCGGTGCTGGCGACAATGCGCTGGTAGGCGGCCACCACGCTATCCACTCCGCCCGGCGCCGGCAACTCCGCCTGCGTGCGGCCCGCCGTCACCTTGCTGTCCGGGAAGCGCTGCACCGCCCAGTTGATGGTGGCGCCGGCGCGTCTTCCGGGTTCGGCATCCATGCGCACCACTTCGACCGTAACGCGATACAGGGGCGCCGCGCCGGAGGCGTCGCGGTGGTAATAGGTGTCGATAGCGCCCAGGCTGGCTTGCAGCCGCTGCGACAGCGCGTCGCGCAGCTCGTCGGGAAGGGGCGCCGACCAGCGCTCCTGCTCCATCATCTTGAGCGCGCCGTTGCCATCGCCGAGCAGCAGGTTGGCCCGGTTGAGACGTTCAGGCACGCGGACGGGAGGCACTTCAATCAGCAGCGGTTCTTTGCCTTGGACGCCGGCTGGCCCAGCGCCGGCATCGATGGACGGCCCCGGCGCCAGCGTGTAATAACGCGGTTCGGGCGAGGCGCAGCCGGCCAGCACGGCGGCGGCGAGCAGCAGTTCCGCACAGAGCACGGCGAGATGGGCGGATGGGATCATGGCTTCTCCGTCTCCGCTTTCCCGCGCAGCAGCGCTTCGGGATGGCGTTCCAGGTAATCGGTCAAGCTACGCAGGGAAGCGGCGCTGCGCGTCAGTTCCTGCATCATGCGGCGCGTATCCTGCTGCAAAGGCGCATTCGGGGCCAGCGTCTGGTTGGCCGCTTGCAGGGTCTGGCGTGCGTCTTGCAATGCGGCTGAGAATTGCGGCACGAGGTTGCCGTCGACCTGGGCCATCAGCTTGTCGGCGTTGTTGAGCATCTTGTCCAGCGCCGCCATCGAAGTACGCAGGTCGCGGCCGATCTGTTCGAACGGGACGTTGTCGATCTTGTCGACGATGGAGCCGAGCTTGGCCTGCAATTCGTCCAGCGTGCCGGGCGTGGTAGCCAGTTCGGGCATGGGACCGTCGACGCTGACCTTGGCCGGCGCCGCCTTGGGGAAAAAGTCGAACGCCACATAGAGCTGGCCGGTGAGCAGGTTGCCGTTGCGCAGCTGCGCGCGCAGGCCGCGCCGGTTCATGGTTTCGGCGATGTCGTGGGTTTTCTGCTTGTCATCCAGGTCGCGCGGGCTGAAGCCCATGCGGGACGGATACAGCTCCACGATCACGGGGAAGCGGAAGGTTTTCCTGTCGCGCTGGTATTCGATCCCGATCGAGCGCACCTGGCCCACCACGATGCCGCGAAAGTTCAGTGCTGCCCCTGGCGACAAGCCACGCACAGACTGGTCGAAATTGAGGACGGCAAGCGCCGGCTTCAGTTCGTCGAGGGGTTTCATGGCTTCCGCCTGGTCGCTGGCCAGGATGAACCGCATATTCTCGCCGGCTGCGGCAGCGGCCTTGGCATTGTCGGGATCCTGGAACGCCACGCCGCCAAGCAGCATGGTGGCGAGCGCCTGCGTATTCACCTTGAGGCCGCCGGCGTCGAGCTTGATGTCGATGCCGCTGGCATGCCAGAAACGGGTGTTGGCGGTGACCAGCTTGTCGTAAGGCTTGTCGACGAACACACGCAACGAGAGATCCTGGCCATTGGGCTCGAGCTGGTAAGCCACTACCTGGCCTACCCGCACGCGCCGGTAATAGACAGGGGAACCGATGTCGAGCGAGCCGAGGTCGGCGGCGCGCAAGACGAATTGTTTGCCGGAGGCGTCCGTGGATACCGCCGGCGGCACTTCCAGTCCGGCGAAACTGTCGCTGCGCATATCCGATTTGCCGGCGTCCACGCCGATGTAGGCGCCGGACAGCAGTGTCTCCAGGCCCGAAATGCCGGAGACGGCAAAGCGCGGGCGCACTACCCAGAATCGGGTGTCCTTGGCCAGGAAGCTGTTGGCGTCGTTGCTCAGGGCGATGGTGGCGATCACGTGGGAACGATCGCGCGCCAGGCGCAGCGACTTGACCACGCCGATATCGACTGCCTTGTAGCGTACCGGCGTCTTGCCGGGCGCGAGTCCGTCCGCGGTGCGGAACGTCACCGCGATTTCGGGGCCGCGTTCGGACAGGGTGTGGACCAGCAGCGACAATCCGACGATGGCGGCGACGATCGGGATCAGCCATACCAGCGAAGGCAGCCAGCGTGGACGCCGGCGCAGTTCGGGACGCGGCGGCGCGGGCGGCATCGGCGGATTGGGGGAATCGGACTCAGTCATTGCGTGCATCCAGCGCATCCCACAGCAGGCGGGGATCGAAGCTCAGCGAAGCGAGCATGGTGAGTACCACGACAGCGGCGAAAGCCAGGGCCCCGGGACCGGGGACGATGGTGGCCAGCTTGCCGGCGCGCACCAGCGAGGCCAGCATGGCGACGACGAAGATGTCGAGCATCGACCAGCGGCCGACTGTCTCCAGCAGGCGGTACAGCTGGGTCTGCTGCCGGATGCGCCGGCTGCAGCGGAAATGCACCGAAAGCAGCAGCAGCGTCAACGCCATCATCTTTAGCAGCGGCACTACGACGCTGGCGGCCAACACCAGGATGGCCAGCGCTTTCGCATCCGAAATCCAGAAATAGACGATGCCGGAGAGGATGGTGTCGCGCACGGTCTCGAAAACGGATTGCGTGACTATCATCGGCAAAAGGTTGGCGGGGATGTAGAGGATCGCGGCGGCGATCAGGAAAGACCAGGTGCGCGCCAGCGAGCCTGGCTTGCGGCGATGCACGGCGGCGCCGCAGCGCGGGCAGGGCCGGCCTTCGGGTGCATGTGGGCTGAGCAGGTTGCAGGCGTGGCAGGACGCCAGTCCCATCGACGCGGTGGTCGGCACCGCGGGCAGCGGCATGCTCATCGCGGCGGCTCCCTGTATTGCCACAGGTCGCGTGGATCGAACGACAGCATGACCGCCAGCACGATGACCAGCGCGCTGAATGACCAGAGCGCTGGGCCTGGCAGGATATCGGCCACGCTGGAGAGCTTGACCAGCGTCACCACCACGCCAAGCAGGTAGACCTCGATCATGCCCCATGGCCGTGTGCGGCGGATGTAGCGCACGACGTACTCGAAACCTGCCGGCAAACGGCGCCGCGCCATCGGCGCCAGCAGATGGAGCATCATCAGCATCTCTGCCAGCGGCAGCAGGATGGTGGTCGCAAACACCAGCAGGGCCACCAGCGCCATGTCGCGGTCGGCATACAGCGCCTGGACCGCGCCCCATAAGGTGGTTTGCGTACGGATGCCCTTGAGGTCCATCTCGACAATCGGAAAGATGTTGGACACCACAAACAGGATGAGCGCGGTCACCACCAACGGCAGCAGCCGTTGATAGGCGCGCGTGCTCTCGCGGTACAGCGTGCCGCCGCAGCGCCGGCACTGCGCGCGTTCGCCTTCGGCAAGGCCGGCGCGCTGGTAGACGGCGTCGCAGTATTCGCAGGCGACCAGGTGCTGGCCGCCAGTGCTTGGTGCGGGCGCATTGCACGTGGTGTCATGGTCGGTCATGGCGCGTTTATCTACGGATTCAGCCGCTTATTTCAGGGAAGCGACCAGCGCATCTGCACCTTTTTCGATGCCGGTTTTGGCGGCATGGAGCGCACCGAAGGTCGCCACGATATTCATCGCATTGGGATACTGCTTTGTCACGAACGCCTTCAGCAGCTGGTTACTTGTGGCGTCATAGATTTCAACTGAATAGCTGACCGACCCCATGAAAACCCCTTCTTTCCCACGTATGGACTGGACTACGTTGTAAGGCATGCCAGCCAGGTCAAAGCGGGTCACCGTCGATGCCACTGCAGTGTTTGTACCCACGCCGGCCAAGGTCAACCTGAGCTTGAGGGTATTCGATCCGGGATTGGCGGTTACCTGGAATCGCTGGCTTAATGCTTTTCTGAAAGTGCTATCCATGTAGCGGGCGAGTTCCTGTTTGTCCGCCTCGGACAAATCTCCAAACTGATGATCCGGCCCGCTGTAGATTGCGATCGGATCGATGATGAGCGCGTTGTATTTCTGCCATTCCACGGGCGCCGAATAACTGTACGGGACACGTCCGGTATCGTCTTTCTGGTTAGGCGTCAGCTTTGGCGACGACGAGATTCCCGAGTACGCCACCGGCTGCGTGGTCCCGCATGCCGCCAGCGCCAGGCAGAACGCTGCGATCATGGCCAGCCGGCCGGTCTTGATGGATATGTGCATTTCAATTCCTCTTCAGTGTTCAGGTTTTTCCAAGGAATGACGGCCATCCCCTGGTACGGCGTGGTGGATGAGTCGGGCGTGACCGTGATGGCGATCGCTGCCTGGCGCTATTGGACGGAGTGAAATGCAGCGTTCAACCGATGCCGAAATCAGCTCTCCGGCCGCCCTTTCGCGCTAACTCAGGAAGCGAATATAGCACCGAATTCTGTATTTGCAAACCGTCTGGTCGGTTTTTTAAAAGAAAATATAAAACCCTCTCTGATGCCTTTGCCGCGCACGAAGAGGCGTCGTACCAGGCTTTCGGGGGGAGGGATGGAGCCGGGTCTTTTTTGTGTGGAATGTCTATATTGCAACATGCGTCGCACCATGGCCGCCGGGGCGGCGTCGGCAACCGAGCCCCGGTGGAGGGCGGCCAAGGCGCATCATTGATCGCGTGTCTTCCTGTCGGAAGGCGCGCAAGCCAGGCGTTGTCCTAGGCTTTGCCGGGAACCAGCCATTGCTTGCTGTCGAGCAGGCGCTCAAACATGCGCTGGCGCTCTTCGTCCGACAGTGGACATAACCCGAACAGGGCATTCAGGAGCAAGCCTTTGGCCGCATACCAGCGCAGCATCGCCAGCTCAGGATCGGCGGCCTCGGCCTTGATCGACGCGATCTTTTTGGCGTCGATCTCTTTAAAGGCGGACAGCAGCCCGGGCTCTTCGCTGATGGCGCCGAGGATGGCAAAGGCGACCGACTGCTGCGTAGTGACGGCTTCGCGGGCTACCGCGATCTGTGTCGCCAGAAGGGGTTCGGACGACGTCGCGCTGACTTGCGCCATGTAGCCCTGGGAAAATTTCTCGAAATATTCAGCCTGGTATTCCAGCAGCGCCTTCAGCACCGCCTCCTTCGAGCGGAACTGATGCATCAGCCCGCCCTTGCTGATGCCGCTTTCGCGCGCAATCGCATCCAGCGTCAGCCGGCGCGGGCCGTCGCGCGCGATGATGGCGAGGGCTGCCTGGATGATGGCGTTGCGTGATCGTTCCGATCGCGTGGTGTTGTCCATTCTCTGTCTCCGCTGCGGGAAGGATTGCCGCCAAACCCGAGACGATAGCTCGGAATGCCGATAAAAACAATCTTTGCGGTCTGTTTTGCGGCTTGTCCGGCGGGCCCGGCCCTCTGCATCGGGACCCGGCAAGCGTCCGCAATCGACGTCATCGCTTCAGAAAACCAACCTTTAACCACGCTAGGGTTGCGGTGCAATCGAATCCGCGTCCCGGCGGGACAAATCGACGACGAAGGATTCGCGCATGCTTTCCACGTCGCGCAGCGGCGAACGTCCGAACAGCCGGCTGTACTCCCGGCTGAATTGCGATGGGCTCTGGTAGCCGACGCGATATCCGGTTGAGCCGACATCCAGCCGTTCGACCAGCATCAGGCGGCGCGCCTCGTACAGCCGCAGCTTCTTCTGGTACTGCATCGGCGTCATCGCCGTCACGGCACTGAAATGGTGGTGGAGCGAGGACACGCTCATGCCGACATGGCGGGCCAGGTCTTCCACGCGCAGCGGGCTTGCGAAATTCTGGCGCAGCCAGGCGGTGGCCTTGAAAATCCTGTTGCTGGGACTCTCGGCCTGGGCGATCCGCAAGAGCCGCGGGCCGTAAGGCGAGGTCAGCAGGCGGTACAGGATTTCCTCTTCGATCAACGGCGCCATTGCCGGTATGTCGCCTGGGCGGTCGAGCAATCTCAGCATTCTCAGCGTCGCATCCAGCAATTCCGGCGCGGCGAGGTTGACGGCTGCACCGCGTATTGCGTCGGCGGCGCCCGCTCCCGCCGGCATGCCTATCCTGCCGATCAGGTGTTTGAGCCGCTCGCCATTGATCGCCATGGCCACACCAAGGTGCGGAACTTCAATGCTCGCTTGCGTAATGAGCGAGACGACCGGAAGGTCCAGCGACACCACCAGGCAATCTCCGACGCCGTATTCAAACACCTCGGTTCCTAGCGTCAGGCGTTTCGCCCCTTGGACGACCAGCGCGAAGCACGGCCACTGCGTGGTGTTGAGCGCCTGGGATGGGGAAGAACGGCGGCCGATGAAAAAACCGTCGATGGCGGTCTCAAGCTCGCCATCGGTGTTGGCGAAACGGGCAATGATGGATGCCATTTCCCGATAAGGGTCTAAGCTTGTTTTCATGGGAAATACTTTGATTTTCTAAGGGTTGCAGCAGTATCGAGCTTACCTGATATTCCAGTTGGCGCATCAGGCAGGTTCAATGATTTGCAGGATCGTAGATGATTTATGGAGAATCCGGATAACGCGCGTGGTCCAGTCGATGACACTATGCAGTCATCCGATTTATCCAATCCATCGAAGAGGAGCCGACCATGGCAACCAATCTCATCCCGAACGCCGCCCCAGGAAAAGTGGTACTCGTCACTGGCGCAAGCAGCGGCATCGGCGAGGCGACAGCCCGCCACCTGGCTGCCCGCGGCCACAAGGTGCTGCTGGGCGCCCGCCGCGTCGACCGTATCGCCGCCATCGCCAAGGAAATTCTGGACGCTGGCGGCGAGGCAAGTTTCCAAGAACTGGACGTCACCAGCCTCGACAGCGTACGCGCCTTCGCGAACACTGTCGTCAAGCGCTACGGCAGGATCGACGTGCTGGTCAACAATGCGGGCATCATGCCTCTGTCCATGCTCGAGGAACTGCGGGTCAACGAGTGGGACCGGATGATCGACGTCAATCTGCGCGGCGTCCTGCACGGCATCGCGGCAGTGCTGCCGGTCATGAAAGAACAGAAAGCTGGACATATCG
The DNA here is from genome assembly GCF_059418905.1 of Collimonas sp. GW821-FHT07E08. NCBI lineage: Bacteria > Pseudomonadati > Pseudomonadota > Betaproteobacteria > Burkholderiales > Oxalobacteraceae > Collimonas > Collimonas sp. GW821-FHT07E08. The sequence goes on from NZ_JBWKQR010000019.1 coordinate 23,754, forward strand.
TCAATATCGCTTCCACCTCCGCTTATCGGGTCGATCCTACCGCGGCGGTCTATTGCGCGACCAAGTTTGCAGTGCGGGCAATTTCCGAGGGGCTGCGGCAGGAAAACACCGACATACGCGTGACCGTGGTCAGTCCCGGCCTTACGCGCAGCGAACTGGTCGACGGCATTGCCAACCCACAGGTGCAGGCGGCGGTCCGCGAAATGATGGACCTGGCGATTTCACCTGAAGCCATCGCGCAGGCGATCGGTTTCGCCATCAGCCAGCCGGCCGATGTCGACGTGAGTGAATTGATCATCCGCCCTACAGCGCAGCGATGAGCACGTTTGACGAAGAGCCGCACCCCGCAAATCAGCCACACAGGAGTTACAAGATGTCTACCGCCCTCGAGATCACGACTTTCAAGCTTGTCAAAGGACGCGGCGTGAAGGACTTCATCGCCGCCAATGCTGACATCGATGCATGGCTGAAGCGCCAGGCCGGCTTTCAGTCCCGCCACATCGCGGAATTGGAAGACGGTTCTATCGTGGACATGCTGGTCTGGAGTTCCATGGCCGAAGGCGAGGACGCCGCGTCTCGAATCATGGGCGAGACGGCGGACTCGCCAGTGCATGCGGCCATCAACCAGCGGTCCGTCGTCTGGCGCATCGCGCAGGTGCGGCACCAAGTGTGCGCGTAGAAGCCCTCGGCGGCAGGCGTCTGCAATTAATAGCCGAGTGCAGCGCAATACCTGCAACACATTAAGCAAGTTGCAGCCGAGTTCCGCAATACCGCGTCTTCGAGCGTAAGCTGCGCGACAGCATGATGATTTAGCATTGGGCATGGTTTCTGGTTATGATGAGTCTGGCTCAAGCGCAAACCTGGGTTTGACGGCGCGGCAATAACAGGCACGGACCAATTTCCCGGATCGCGGAACAAGATTCCTATCCCTGATATCTGAGAAACTCCTCATGAAAAACACGACCGTAATCGCGAGTTTATTGTTTTCTTTTTTTTGCATCAGCGCCATGCCGGCGGCGACCGCTGCCGGCGCCGCTACAGTCAAAATCACGCCGTTGGGCAGCCACGATGGCGAATTCTGCGCGCAGGACCGTGCGCTGATCTTCGAGGATCCGGATGGAACGCGGATTCTGTATGACGCCGGCCGCACGGTGCGCGGCGGCGGCGATCCCCGGCTGGGTAAAATCGATGGCGTATTGCTAAGCCATGTGCACAGCGATCACCTGGGCGATGCACACCAGGCCGAGGCAAATGCCGGCACCTGCGCCTCTCCCGATTTTTCGGTAAAGAGCGCGCCGTCTTCGGTAACCGAAGAGGTAGTCCTGGCGAAGAAAGCCAAATTGTTCGTTGGCGGCGAAATGGGAGATTTTTTCTCGCGCAGGATCACGGCTGCCGGCGGTAGCGCCGACCAGGTGCTGCTGGTCCGCTTCGGAGGCCAGCGGAAAATCGGCGGCGTCAGCATTGCCGGCGTCCCGGCGGCGCATTCAAACGGACTGGACGAAAAATTCCTGGGCGGAGCGCTTGCAGAAGGCCTGTCGGCCAACGGCGTGAAGGCTTATGTCGGTCCCGCAGGCGGTTTCGTGCTGACTTTTTCCAACGGGCTGGCGGTGTACCTGTCTGGCGACACCGGCATCATTGCCGACCAGGACCTGGTGGTGCGGCGCTTCTATAAACCCAAACTGGCGGTGCTGAACATCGGCGGCATTTTTTCCACCGGTCCGCAGGAAGCCGCGTATGTGATCAACGACCTGGTGCGCCCCAACGCCGTGATAGCTTCGCACGTGAATGAGGCGGCCACCAAGGATGGGAAATTCCTGCCGGGCAGCAAATTCCTGGAATTTAAAACCGCGGTGAAAGTCCCCGTATACGCTCCCCTTAGCGGCAAGACCATGGAATTCAACGTGGAAGGGAAATGTGTTGCGGGCTGTTAGCCGCACTGCCATGGACCGATCATGGACTGACTCAATGCAATCCGATTCACGCAAGCAGACGGCAGCATATTTAACCCTACCCCAACCCTGACCCCGCATTCCTTGAAGGAGCTTTTATGGACCGCCTCGAAGTTACCGAAAAAATCATTGCCGCCAAAGTGTCCTCGGGCATCAAGTGGTCGGAAGTCGCGGCCAAGGTCGGGCTTAGCAAGGAATGGGTCACCGCTGCGTGCCTGGGGCAAATGACGCTGAGCGCGGAACAGGCGGGCGTCCTCGCGGGAATTTTCAGCCTGACCGCGGAAGAGGCCAAGTGGCTGACCGTGACACCGTACAAAGGCTCGCTGCCGACGTCAGTTCCTACCGACCCGCTGATCTATCGCTTCTACGAACTGGTCAATGTATACGGGAGTACTTTCAAAGCGCTTATCCACGAAGAGTTTGGCGACGGCATCATGAGCGCCATCGATTTCAAGATGGACCTGCAGCGCGAGAACGACCCTAACGGCGACCGCGTGCGCATCCTCATGAGCGGCAAATTCCTCCCCTACAAGCAATACTGATTCCTCAACCCCATCTGCACCGGAAGACGACGCCATGCATATTGCTATCCTTACCTTCGAAGGCTTCAACGAACTCGACTCCCTGATCGCGCTCGGTGTCCTGAACCGCATCAAGAAGCCTGGCTGGCGCGTGTCGATCGCGAGCCCTGCGGCGCGAGTGCGGTCGATGAACGGGCTGGTGATCGAAGCGCAGGCATCCCTGCGCGAGGCAAGCACTGCCGACGCGGTCATCGTCGGCAGCGGCATGCGGACACGGGAAATCGTCGCCGACGAGGCGCTGATGGCGCAGCTGCAGCTCGACCCGTCGCAGCAATTGCTGGCTGCGCAATGCTCCGGCACGCTGGTGCTGGCCAAGCTCGGGCTGCTGGAGAGTGTTCCTGCCTGCACCGACCTGACGACCAGACCCTGGGTCCAGGAAGCCGGCGTCGAGGTGCTGAACCAGCCTTTCTTTGCGCGGGATAACGTCGCTACCGCAGGCGGGTGCCTGGCGTCGCCGTACCTCGCCGCCTGGATAATTGCCCGGCTGGAAGGCGTCGAGGCGGCGGAAAGTGCACTGCACTATGTCGCCCCGGTGGGAGAGAAAGAAGAGTATGTATCGCGCGCGATGCGGAATATCATGCCGTACCTGAAACAGGAGCTGGCTGTTGCGTGCGACTGAAGCCGGAATGCATGCCAGGCGCCTGGCGCCGTCAGCGTGACGGCTGCGCCTGGCATGCGGGTTGCCGGCGGCGTTATTTCAGCTCGGTCGTGTAGTTGACTGGGATCCATTGCCACGACTTGCCGGCTGCGCGCAAATGCCCAAGGCCCGGAAACGAGATGTGGGCCGCGCCGATCAGCGCACCTTCTTTTGCCGCTGCAGTGAAGACCTTGGCGCGCGCCACGGCGGCGGTTTTCTTGTCCGTGTCGAATTCAATCGTGACCGCAGGGTCCGCGAACTGCACGGCGCCAACGTGGATCAGGTCGCCGGTCACGATCAGCTTTTGGCCCTTGCTTTCGACGACATAACTCGTATGGCCGGCGGTGTGGCCGTAGCTCGACCAAGCCTTGACGCCCGGCACGATCTCGCCGCTGCCATCGAACGGCTGGAATTTTCCTGCCGCGATATACGGGTTGAGCGACGCCACTGCGCCCTGGAAGGAACCCTTCGAGTCGGCGCTCGCTTGCTCCAGTTTTGCCTTGGACAGCCAGAAGTCGGCATCGCGCTTGTCGGCGTGGACGGTGGCGTTGGGGAACACCAGTGCACCGTTTGCGACCAGGCCGCCGAGGTGGTCAGGATGCATGTGCGTGAGGAAGATGTCATCAACCTGTTCAGGCTTGTAGCCCGCCGCTTGCAGGCTTGCGGTCAGCTTACCCAGCGTCGGGCCGAACAGCGTGCCGGCGCCGGTATCGATCAGCACCAGTTTCGTGCCGGTGTTGATGAGAAAACCGTTGACCGAGGTCTCGGCGGGCACATCCAGGAAAGACTTGCGCAGCGCTGCCGTGGTCTTGGCGGCGGGCTCGTCCAGCAGCTTGTCGACCGGCAGGTCGACGGTGCCGTCGCTCAGTGCGGTGATCTCGAAATCGCCGAGCATCACGCGGTAGAAACCTGGAGCCTGGGTCTTGACCTGGGGCGCGGCAGCGAACACGGCGGTGGGGACGGCGCCGGCGCCCAGCGCCAGGGAGACGGCGAGTGCGGTGCTGGACAGCAGGTGGCGCAACGGGAATGAAGTGTGGTCCATTGATTGGCTTTCTTGTGAAGGTTGGATTGTGTCGGTTGCGAACTACGGAATGCCCTGTCGCTTGCAGGTCAAGGATGGGCAACAACCTTGCGCCCAATGTGGCTTTCCCTGCTTGCTGCAGCACAAAATCCTAGCATTTTTCTTGTGAGGGCGTAGCCTGCTGGCAACTATGCAAGGCGGCTGCGGATCGCCTTCTGCCTGAAGCGATCCGCAACGCGATGGGAGGCCGCAGCCGGCAGAGTGGGGCAGCCGCCGCGGCGCCAGGCTCGTTCAGGGAAGGAATCCCTTAGGGCTTGGCTTTTTTGGAAGGTTTCGACTTGCCGGCGCTGTTGAGGGCGATCGCCTGGCGGACGAGAGTCTTGAAGGCCGGCTCGTCGATTTCTTCTCCTTCGAGGATGTCGATCGCGCGCCGCGTGTTGCCGTCGAGGCTGGAGTTGAAGAGACCGGCCGGATCCTCCAGGGAGGCGCCCTTGGCGAAGGTAAGCTTGATTTTATCCTTGTAGGATTCGCCGGTGCAGATGATGCCGTCGTGCGACCAGACCGGCGTGCCCATCCACTTCCATTCCTCGACCACTTCCGGGTCTGTTTCCTTGACCAGCTTGCGCATCCGGCCGAGGATGTCCCCGCGCCAGTCTCCGAGTTCGGCGATTCTTTTCGAGATGAGCTCAGGTGCCGACAAACCTTGGCTCGCGTCCGGTTTTTTCATGTTTCCACCCTGGAAGTTCCAGATATATTGGATGTGCAAGACACCATGTCGCTAGTCCAGTTTGGCGACTACCGACTCCAGGTTCGTAAAGAACTTCTGCCATCCGTACTTGGCGCCCTGGTAAGCCTGCTCCTGATCCGGCCGGAAGCCTGACTGCTCCATGCGCAGGCGGGTCCCGCCGCCGCTGGGAGTGAGGGTCCAGGTGACGACGCTCTTGAGACCCAGGGCTTCCCATGCGTAAGACAGCGTCTTGTTCAGCTCGACCGCCAGCACCTGGCAATCGACAACGCCCCAGTCGGCGCGCAAGTCGAAGCGGTGGCCGACGACCGGCTTGAAGTCGTTTTTCATCAGCCATTCCTCGATCAAGGGGGCTTGCGTCAAAGCGCGCCAGATCTTCTCGGCAGGGTGCGGCAGGTCCCGCTCCACAATCAGGGTTTTGGTATCGTCAGCTTGCGTCATTGGTCCATCCTTTTCAATAGGGTTTCCAAACGGTCGAATCGGTTATTCCAAAAGGTCGAATAAAAACTGATCCAGTCGATCAGCGGCGCCAGTGCTTTCGGTTCGGCGCTGTAATACGTCTCGCGCCCGTCGCGCCGGCCGCGCACCAGGCCGGCCAGCTTGAGCGCCCCGAGGTGCTTCGAAATGGCGGGTTGCGATACCCCCGACGGATCGGTCAAGGCATGCACCGTCATTTCGCCACCCATGCTCAGGCGCTCGAAAATTGCACGCCGGGTTGGATCAGACAAGGTTTTCAGAACGGCTGTCGGTTCGGCGTGCACTGCGATTCCTCTTCTATTGAACTGCATTTCCATTTCCGCGAACACTGGCGGCTCGCATGAATCAATCATAACCAAACGGTTATGGATGTCAAGGGCTATCTTGGATGCGCACGATGCGACGCTTCCGTGCGCTTGTGTCTGGAATGACAACATGGGCATACAGGAAGCGCCCATCCGCGTAATCGTTATTTCACAGCGGTCACGACATAGCCTGCGTCCTGCTTGGCGAAGTCGATGGACACCTTCTTGTCGACGGCGAGCCGGTCGAAGAACATCTTGTCCTTCACCACGAAGGTCATTGTCATGGCCGGCCAGTTCAGGCTTTTGACGGGGCCGTGGGCCAGCGTCACCGTGCCTTTCGTGGCGTCGACGGCCTTCACCACACCAGTAGCCGTGTGGGTGGCTGTCTTCGCCATGGCGCCGGATTTCATGGTATCCATGGGCATGTCCTTCATGTCCATGTTTTTCATGCTGCCCGACTGCGCGAGAGTCACGCCGGATGCGGACAGTGCCAGGAGCAGGGACAGGGTTGCGATCGATTTCATGCTGGTTTCCTTTTCAAGTTGAGAGAATGATTTGAAACAGATTGCGCCCATCCATCTGCCAGACATTGGAGGGTTGGGCGCCGCGCCTGCTTGCACACGCGTTTGCTGCGGCTTCCTTGCGCTTCAACGGCCATTGCGATCTATGCCTTCGCCGGCCACGCCAGGCCGGCCGCGCCTAGCCGGCCGCACCTAGCCGGCCGCGCGCACCTGGCGCCGGCGCAGCAGCAGATACGCCGCCGGCACCACAAACATCGACAGCAGCGGCGCAGTGATCATGCCGCCTACCATCGGCGCCGCAATGCGCTGCATGACTTCCGATCCGGTGCCGGCGCCAAGCATGATCGGCACCAGGCCGGCGATAATCACCGCCACCGTCATCGCCTTCGGACGCACCCGCAGCACCGCGCCTTCGCGGATCGCATCGAGCAGGTCGGATTCGCCGTGCTTGCCGGCGGCCAGCCGTTCTGCCCAGGCATGCTTGAGATAGAGCAGCATGATCACGCCGAACTCCGCCGATACGCCGGCCAGCGCGATGAAACCGACGCCGCCGGCGACCGACAGGTGGAAATCGAGCAGCCACAGCAGCCAGATGCCTCCCGCCAGCGCAAACGGCAGCGTGCCCATGATCAATGCCGCCTCGTCGAAACGCTTGAAGGTCAGGTAAAGCAGGACGAAGATGATCAGCAAGGTGGCCGGCACCACGATCTTGAGTTTGGCGGTGGCGCGCTCCAGGTACTCGAACTGCCCTGACCAGGCAATCGAGTAACCCGCAGGCAATTTGACTTCCTTCGCCACGGCTTGCTGCATGTCATGCACGGCCGAGCTCAGGTCGCGATCGCGGATATCGACGTAGACCCAGCCCGACAGGCGCGCGTTTTCGCTCTTCAGCATCGGCGGGCCGTCGTTGATGCGGATCGCGGCGACATCGCCCAGCCGGATCTGGGCGCCGCGCTCGGTCAGCACCGGCAGCCGGCGCAGCTTCTCGACCGAGTCGCGCACTTCGCGCGGATAACGCACATTGATCGGGAAGCGCTGCAATCCTTCCACGGTTTCGCCAATGTTGTCGCCGCCGATGGCGGCCGACACCACGCTTTGCACGTCGGAGATATTCAAGCCGTAGCGGGCCGCCGCATCGCGGTCGATATTCACATCGACATAGCGGCCGCCGTTCAAGCGCTCGGCCAAGGCCGACGAGACGCCGGGAACGTGCTTGACGGCGCGCTCTATGTCGCCGGTAATGCGGTCGATTTCCTGCAGGTTGACACCCGCCACCTTGACGCCGACCGGGCTTTTGATGCCGGTGGCAAGCATGTCGATCCGGTTGCGTATCGGCGGCACCCAGATGTTCGACAGCCCGGGCACCTTGACGATGCGATCCAGCTCTTGCACCAGCTTGTCCGGCGTCATGCCGGGCCGCCATTGGCCGCGCGGCTTGAACTGGATCATGGTTTCAAACATTTCCAGCGGCGCCGGATCGGTAGCGCTTTCGGCGCGGCCGGCCTTGCCGAACACGCTTTCCACCTCCGGCACGGTCTTGATCAGGCGATCGGTCTGCTGCAGCAATTGCGACACCTTGCCCGCCGATAAACCAGGCAGCGCCGATGGCATGTACAGCAGGTCGCCTTCGTCCAGCGGCGGCATGAACTCGCCGCCAAGCCGGGCCATGGGCCAAACCGTCAGCATCGCCGCCAGCGCCGCCGCCAGCAGGGTCATCTTGGGAGAGCGCAGTACGATATCGAGCAAAGGCCGGTACAGCGCGATCAGGAAACGATTCAGCGGATTCCTCTGTTCATCGGGAATCCGCCCCCGGATCAGGTAACCCATCAAGACCGGGATCAGCGTCACCGCCAGGCCGGCGGCGGCCGCCATGGCATAGGTCTTGGTGAAGGCGAGGGGAGCAAACAGGCGTCCCTCCTGGGCCTCCAGCGTGAACACCGGAATGAACGAGAGCACGATGATCAGCAGCGAGAAGAACAACGCCGGACCCACTTCGGCTGCGGCGTCGCCGATGACGCGCCAGTGATCGTCCCCTGCGAGTTTTTCGCCAGGATGGGCGTGGTTCCAGGCTTCGATATGCTTGTGGGCGTTCTCGATCATCACCACGGCGGCGTCGACCATGGCGCCAACGGCGATCGCAATCCCGCCCAGCGACATGATATTGGCGTTGACTCCCTGGTAGTACATGACGATAAAGGCGACCAGGATGCCGATCGGCAGCGTGATGATGGCAACCAGCGCCGAGCGCACGTGGAACAGGAAGAGCGCGCAGACCACGGCGACGACGATGAATTCCTCGACCAGCTTTTCTTTCAGGTTGGCGACGGCGCGCTTGATCAGGCTTGAACGGTCGTAAGTGGCGACGATCTCTACTCCCGGCGGCAGGCTCGCCTTCAGTTTCTCCAGCTTGGCCTTCACCGCATCGATGGTCTCCAGCGCGTTCTTGCCGGACCGCATGATGATCACGCCGCCGGCAACTTCGCCTTCGCCATTCAATTCGGCGATGCCGCGCCGCATTTCCGGGCCGACCTGGATGCGCGCGACGTCGCCCAGCCGCACCGAGACCCCGGCGTCGGTCGTCATCAGCGGAATCTTGCGGAAATCGTCGAGCGATTCCAGGTAGCCGGAGGCACGCACCATGTATTCGGCCTCGCCAAGCTCCAGCACCGAGCCGCCGGTTTCCTGGTTGGCTTTCTGCACGGCGCCGATGATCCTGCCTTGCGGGATGTTGTAAGCACGCATCTTGTCTGGATCGAGCACGATCTGGTACTGCCGCACCATGCCGCCGATGCTGGCGACTTCCGATACATTCGGCACCGCTTTCAATTCATACTTGAGAAACCAGTCCTGCAGGGCGCGCAGCTGCGACAAATCCATCTTGCCGCTGCGGTCGACCAGCGCATATTCGTAGACCCAGCCGACGCCGGTCGCGTCCGGTCCGAGCGCGGTTTTCGCTTGCGGAGGCAGCCGCGACTGCACCTGGTTCAGATATTCCAGCACCCGCGAGCGGGCCCAGTACGGATCGGTGCCGTCTTCAAACAGGATGTAGACGAAGGAATCGCCGAAAAACGAATAACCGCGCACCGTCTTTGCCCCCGGCACCGATAGCATGGTGGTGGTCAGCGGATAAGTGACCTGGTTTTCGACGATCTGCGGCGCCTGGCCGGGATAGCTGGTGCGGATGATGACTTGCACATCCGATAAATCCGGTATCGCATCCAGCGGCGTGCGCGCCAGCGACCAGATGCCCCAGGAGGTCGCCATCAGCGTCGCCAGCAGCACCAGGAAGCGGTTGGCGACAGACCAGCGGATCAGCTTGGCGATCATTGCGCGGCTCCCTTCGCCGCGCCGGCCGCCGGCGCAATCGTGGAGATCTCGAACGCGCCATCCTTGACCGGACGGATCTCGAAGACGACGTTGCCGCCGACCGCAATGTTGCCTGGCAAGCCGGCGGCGGGCAGCTTGAAGCCCATCGTCATCGCTCCCCATTGCAGGCTGGGAATAGGCCCATGCGAGATGGTGATCTCTTCCCTGGTGATGCTTTCGACCTTGCCTTCGCCGCGGTGCACCGGTCCGGCAGCCTTGTCGGGCGCAGGCGCCGCCATGCCCGCCATGCGTGTTTCGGCGCCTGTCAGGCTGGCTTCCGAATCGATCAGGAACTGGCCGGAGACGACCACTTTTTGTCCGGCATCCAATCCCTTGCGGATTTCGGTCTGGCCGTTGCTTTCGCTGCCGGTTTCAACCTCGGCCGGGATGAACTTGCCGTTGCCTTGCGCCACCATCACGACACTGCGGGTTCCCGTCTGGATCACCGCTTCGGTCGGCACCAGCAAGATATCCTTGCGCGCCACCGACGAAAAATCAATCGTCGCAAACATGCCCGGCACCAGCCGGCCGGCCGGATTGGCCAGTTCGATGCGCGCCTTGAGGGTGCGGGTTGCGGGATCCACATCCGGCAGGATCGCGCTGACCTTGCCTTTGAATACCGTTCCCTGCAGCGCCGGCGTGCGCGCTTCGACCATGTTTCCCGGACGTACCTGCGCCGCCAGGCTTTCCGGCACATCGGCATTGACCCAGATCGTGCCGAGGCCGTTGATCTTGAACATCGGGGCGCCTGCCATCACGGTCATGCCTTCACGCACGGCCAGTTCCGAGACCACGCCGCCGACAGGCGCGAAAACGGTCAGGCGCGCCTGCACCTTGCCGCTCGATTCCACCAGCCGGACCTGGTCGTCCGTCATGCCGGCCAGGCGCATGCGCTGGCGCGCGCCGCCAAGCAGGCTGTCCATGCCGCTGCCCTGCATGCGCCGGACCGACAGGTACTCTTCCTGGGCCGCCACCCACTCCGGCACATACAGTTCGGCCAGCGCCTGTCCTTTGCGCACCAGGTCGAGCGGCGCGCGCACATACAGCCGCTCGACGAAGCCATTGCTGCGCGCCTGCACCAGGGCGGCATCGCGTTCGTTGTACGCCACGCTGCCTACCGCCGCGACTGCCGACGCCAGATAGCCCCTGGTAACTTCGGCAGTACGGATGCCGAGATTCTGCTGCACGCGCGGGCTGATATCGACCTTGCCGCCATCGCCGGCATCGTCGGCATAGACCGGGACCAGCTGCATGTCCATGAACGGCGATTTGCCCGGCTTGTCGAACTTCTGGCCCGGCGCCATCGGATCGTGCCAATACAGCACTTTCTTGCCGGAGCTGCCGGTGTTTGCCGCGCCGATTGCCGGGGCTGGCGTCCCGTCCGGCATGGGCGCCGCCATTTTTTTACCCTGGTTCATGCCGGCCCAATACAGGCCATAACCGGCTCCCGCAAGGAGAACGACAATAACAGCAGCGAGGAATGGTTTCTTGTTATTCATTGGGAGTCCTTGTCCATTCCCGACTGCGCCATCAGGTCGCTGCTCGGAAACAGGAAATTGAGTTGCGCCCACAGGCGGTCGGTTTCGGTCGCCAGCTGCAGGGCCTGGACGCGGACGTCGATGACGTTGCGGCGCGCTGCCAGCACGTCGGCCAGGGCCGCTTTGCCGCCGCGATAAGCCGTGATCGCGGCCAGCGTGCGTTGATTGGCCAGCGGAATCAGTTCATCCTGGTAACGGGCATAGCGCTCGCGGCCGTTTTGCCATTCGTCGATCATGCTGCGGGTTTCCGCAACATGGGCGCGCAACATGTCCTCGCGCTCGGCCCTGGCTTGTTCCACCAGCGCCAGTTTGGAAGAGAGCTCGCGATCCTGGCGATTCTTCCGGTCCCACTGCAGCGGGATCGACAGGCCGACCGACACCATGTTGGAAAAAGCCGCACTGCGCTGCTGGAACGCCATTTCCACGGTCCAATCGGCTTTTTCATTGGCCTTCGCCAGTTTTGCGTCCGTCTCGGCCACCGCGACCTGCTTGCTCAGCACGGCAATTTGCGGATGATGCGCAAGCGCGCTGTCGAGCGTCGCCGGGTCCAGCCGGATCGCGTCGGTCGCAGGTTTTTCGGCCAAGGCGAGATCGGCTGCATTGCCGATCCAGCGCGCCAGCATGGTATTGGCGTTGCGCACGCGGCGCCGGCTTTCGCTGGCGCGGTCGTCAAATGCCGCCAGCGCGCCTTGAGCGGCAAAAACATCCGCCTGGCTGCCGCGGCCGGCACGGTAGGCGCCTTCGGCCGATTGCATTTCGAGCCTGGCTTGTTCACCTTGCTCGGCCACGACCGCCGCCATCGCGTCCGCGTAATAGCGGTCGAACCAGGCCAGCGCGGTATCGCGTTCAATCGCGGCGGTTGCCATGGCCTTTTCGGCCAGGGTCTTTTGCGCTTCCAGCTCGAAGCGCTGGGAGCGCAGGCGGCGCTTGTCGGCGCCCGTGATTTCCTGCATGACGCCGACCCGGCGCATGGTCATGAAATCGTTGTTGAGGCTGCCGCGGTCGCGGCCGGTGACCGGCAGGTTATCGATGCCGACCTTCAACACCGGATCGGGCAGCTGGCCGGCGGCAACCGCCATGTCGCGCGTCGCGGCAGCCGAGAAATCCTGTGCGGTGAGTTGGCGCGAGCGCTCTACGGCGCGGCGCTGGGCTTCGGCCAGCGTCAACGGCGCTTCGGCCGCGTAGACGTTGGCGACAAGTACAAGCGACCCTGCCAGCGCGGCAAAAACGGTTCTTACGGAAAACCGAAGAACCGCATTGCGCACCGGATGGCGGGCGGCAAATGCAGAAAATGCAGGGGATGGCATGAAACCTCCAGATAGCAAGAGACAGCATCGGGCGTGCACGCGGCACGGCGATGGCGGACTAGGCGATCTGGGAGGTCAAATGCGGAAACAGCAGTTGCGTATGGAGAGCGGCGGCGCGGTGGTCCGCGCCAGGAGCAGGGAGTTGGGCCGGGCGTCGGCGGCATGGCCGACAAGCGCGATATTCCGGAATACCAGCGTCAATGCGGCAGCCATGAAAGGCTGCACATGCGGCATGGACGGCTTGTCCAGCGACTGGTTGCCGGCCTGGTCGTTTGCATGGCAGAGGCTGGGCTGGACCTTGTCGGCGCCGGCGCATCCGGCCATCGCCTGGTCGCCATCCATCGGCATCGATACCTGCTCGCCGGCCTGTCCGATGCTGAAACCCGGGCAGGCGTATCCCGCCACGGCAAGCTGCATGAACAGCATGCTGGCCAGCACGATGAACGCGGCGATCAGGCGGGATGGACGGGAGAGTTTCATTGTCTTCAGGTTTTTGCTTTATTTATAGTAAGCAGCGGCGATATTTATTGTCAAGCAACGGCAATTTTCCAGCGCGTGGCCGGCAAACTGATCTCGATAGCGCATTGTCAGCGTTCCCCCTGTGGGAAGGTCAAGGTATATTTGGCAGCGTTCACAAATTTGCTATGCTAGCGTCTTTCCGCCGGCCGGCGCCATTGCCCGGGCCGGCAGTCTCATTTACGGAGCAGCACATATGGCCTCTTTGCAGGAGCAATTTTTAAAAGCCGGCCTGGTCGACAAGAATAAAGTCAAACTGGTCAACCAGGACAAGAACAAGCAGAAGAAGGCCGAGCGCCGGACCGGCACGGCCAGTGTCGATGAAACACGCCTGGCCGCACTCGAAGCGCAACGCAAGAATGCCGAGCGGGCCCGCGAACTGAATGCCCAGCGCGACGCCGCCGCCGCCGAAAAGGCGATCGCTGCGCAAATCGTCCAGATGGTGCAAAAGAATCGCCAAAGCAAGGGCGCCGGCGACATCGCCTACAATTTCACCTACAACAACAAGATCGAACGGCTGTACGTGTCGGCCGCGGTCCAGGCGCACCTGGTGGCCGGGCGGCTGGTGATCATCTGCCAGGGCGACGCCAGGGAACTGGTGCCGAGGATAATCGCCGACAAGATCGCGGAACGCGATGCCTCGCTCGTCGTGCGGGTGAACAAGGCCAGCGCGGAAATCGATGCAGACGATCCGTATGCGGCCTTCCAGATCCCGGACGACTTGATGTGGTAGGCCTGGCGCTTGCACAAAAAACAGCGCGAGCCAGCCAGGCTGCCGCTAATGACATTTAATCCTTATCGCCGGCATGCAGCGTCCCCAGGCAGTCCTGGACTGCTTCTTCAAACGAATGCGTGACGTGGTGCGCGCCTTCAATTTCATTGTCCTGCAGTTGAGGCGGTTCGAATGGGTTGGCAATCAGCAGCACCAGCTGCTTGACGTGCGGCAGGCGGGTCGTCAGGTGAGCCAGGGCGGATTCGATCTGCGCCTGTTCCTTGATGGGTTCGATGCTGACCAGGCAAAATGCCGAAACGATCTCCGGATTGGCGCCGGGAGGAGGAGCCTCTCTCAGCAACTCGTCAAGCGTCAGGTGGCGGCCGTCCACGCCCTGTTTGCGCAAAATCCGCACCAGGATTTCGGCCGCCAGTTCATCGCCAAGCGAACCGGCGCCGATGCCCAGGACGACGGTGCCGGCCGGCACATCGAAGGAGCCTTGCGTGCTGCCGATCACCGCCTCGCGCCGGCGCCGCAGCTGATGGCCGATGTTGACGTCGTCCAGCATGGAGACGCGGGTATATTGCCGCCACCATTTCGGATTTTCGCCTAGCGCTTCGATGACGGCGGCGATAGCGCTGGCCACCTTCAGCTGCTCGCCTTTGCTGATGGCATCCGCATCGAGGTCGGCCCGCGCCAGGTGCAATGCGGGCACCAGCACGGAGTCGCAATAGGCGGCGAACGATTTTCTTTTCAGTATCCGGCGCGCGCTGGCGATGATTTCCTGGGTATCGCCCGAAAGTGCGCGCTGGTAGAAATTCTGCGGCAGCGTGAGCGCCGGTATCTCGCCAAGCAAGATCTCGAACATGTTCAGTGTCCTGAAATAGCGGCCGGCGACAACCAGGCACAAGGTCAGCGGCGTCGACAGCACCAGCCCGACAGGCCCCCAGATCCAGCTCCAGAAGATCGCAGCGATCACCACCGAAAGCGGCGACAGCCCGGTCGTGTGGCCGTACAGTTTGGGTTCCACCACCTGGGCGAACACAACCTCGATGACAAGAAACAGGATGAGCGTCATGACGGCCAGCGACCAGCCCGGCGAAATGGCGGCCGCCAGCAAGGTGGCGCAGAATGCGGCAATCCATACCCCGACATAGGGAATGAAACGCAGGATGGCCGCCATGGCGCCCCATAGCAGCGCCTGGGACAGGCCAAGGATGCTCAGTCCCAGCCAGACCAGCACGCCAACGCCGATGTTGACGGCGAACTGCGACACAAAAAAGCGCGACAGGCGCTCGCCGGCGTCGTTGACCGCGACCGTCGTGGCGCGCAAATCGTTGCCGCCGGCCAGGCGGATAAAGCGGTCGCGCAATGCCTCGTGTTCCAGCAGCACAAAAATCAGCACGACGAAGACAATGCCCGCCATTTCCAGCGGAGGCCATACGGAAGAGACGATCCGCGTCAGCAATTGCAGCGGCTGTTGCGGCGGCTCATGTATTTCGACGGCAATCGGCGACTTGCTGCTGCCTGGCGCCGCCGCGTCAGGACTGGCGCCTCGCTGCCGGTCGGACAGATGCTCGATCCAGCGCCCGGCCTCTCCGTTCAGTTCTCCCAGTTTGCCAAGGGTCAGCTGATCGAGCACGGCTACCTTGCTGCGTATCGTGTCGGCGTATTGCGGCAGGCTTGCGCCAATCCGCACGACCTGCGATCCAATCGCCAGTCCGACCGCCCCCAGCGCAAGCGCCAGCATCACGACCGCAACGCAGACCGAAACGGTTGGTCCTATGCCGATCTGCCGCAGGCGATGGATAAACGGCGTGATGAGCAGGCTCAGGATGATGGCGAGCGTGATCGGGATGAGGACATCGCGCCCGAAGTAGAGCAACGCGAGCACGATTGCCGTTCCCAGGATGCCGGTAATACGGTCGGGCTGCCTCTGTAGGTTTTGCAGTTTCGACAATGGACGCCTCTGAGGTGGTTAAACTTTACATGGCCGGATTGCGCTCCGTTCCTGACCGATGCTGCTTATCCTCACGCAATGCGGCAAGCAAGATCGGGTCTTGAGCGCGGGCCGGCTCCGCGTGCAGATTATGCGGCAAAGTGGAGCATTTCGGATTTCGGCATAGTGCTTGGCGATCACACCGGTTTCCCTCCCCATCTTCTGCCTGCAAAATCGCCGCTGTTCCGTGCAGTTAAAGCCTCAGACAAATTTCGCCAGAAATTTCCAAAAAACGGCACTTTCCGGCAATGAAATGGCTGAGGCAATCCGTTCGATCTTGCACATTCCTTTTGCAAAAATTTCCAATCCCTGACACGGGAAAGCGCGAACCTGCCGTCGCGCCGGCATGGCATCTCTGCCCGCAATACGGCTCGGCAAGCGGCTCTTCGGCTCTTTATGCCGAGCCGGATCCCACCGGAATCCGGGCGGGCCAGATGTCATGGTTTTCGCGCGCGATGGATTTCATGGCATGAAAAATGCTATTAAAAGAGGCTGCTGTCAGGCACTTGTATTCAATAACTGCAATCGTTCCACCGGCGCGGCAACGCCTGTGCGGAGAATCTCTACATGTTTAGCGCTCGTTTGAATTTGTTAGGTACGCTCGAATTCTACAGCGCTGAAACCAGTCAAAAAATAAAACTGGGCTACACCAAGCTTGCCTTGCTGCTGGCATATCTTGCACTGGAACCCCGCGCCCATACGCGCGAATCACTTGCCGACTTGTTGTGGCCGGAGTTGGGCGAGCACGATGCCAAGGCCAATCTGCGCCGGGCGTTGTTCAATCTGCAGCAGGCGTTTGCGCGGGCCAGACTGGACAAATCGCTGCTCTACGCAGATCGCAGCATTGTCCGCCTTTCAACAGAACGCTTTTGGATCGACGCGGACGAATTCGAGAATTGGGAAAAGATCGACTGCATAAAATTAACCGATCGGCAACTTGCGCTTTACAGGGGGCCGTTGCTGGACGGGATTTTTCCAGCCGGCGAGAGGCTTGCCAACTGGCTGCAGCTCAGGCGGGCGCGCTGCGAACAGAAAAATGTTTCGCTGCTTGAGCATGCCGTCGTTTTGCATTCGAATGCAGGCGAATTCGATGTCATGGAACGGCGGTGCCGACAGCTCATCTCGGCAGATTTCTTGAATGAACTGGCGCACTCCCGCCTCATGCACATGCACCTTGAGATGGGCAACCAGGTTGCGGCTCGCAATATATACGATGCTTACTGCAGCATGACCCAGCAGCACCTGGGAACTTCTCCTCCCAAAGAAATCACCTCGCTCTTCGACAAACCGGCATATCAACCGCCGGCAGCAATGCAGGCAGCAAGATCAAATCCTGTCTTGGGAAAATTTCCGGCACCCGGGACAAGGCGAGAATATCGATTGGTTTCCACCCTCTATCTCGAGCTGTTTCCCCTTGTCCATTGTGACCGGGAGGCATGGCTGCGCATGAGCACGGCGGCCATCGTGCGGTTGCGCGAATTGTTGTCGAAATATTGCGGCACCTTCCGGCAGCAATCGAATTCTGTCGTCATCGCCTATTTCGGCTATCCGGTTTCAAACGAATTCATAACCGAATGGTCCCTGGCCGCCGGATTGTCCATCCGTCAATGCATTGCGGAAGAGTTCCATCATGTCGGGATCCGAAGCGCGGTCCATGCCGACATCATGATGACAGGCCCGGGATATACCTTGCCTGACATACTGGGGGAATGCACCACGATTGCGCGCAACCTGGCAGAGTCGGCGCCGATGGGGGCGCTGGTTGCATCGGCAGAGACCCGGCATGGAATTGCGTCGCTGTTTGACATGAAGTCCCTTGATGGCGCCCCGCATAAGGCAGTCGAGGTGCATGCGCTGCGCGAGCCCTGCAACGCAATGCGCGACGTCGCGCCATCGCATCGCTGTACTTTCGTGGGCCGCGCGAATGAACTCGAGACGCTGGACCTGGCGTGGACAAAGGCCACCGTCGACGGCGGGATATGCGTGCAGCTGAGCGGTGAAGCGGGAGTTGGCAAGTCGCGCTTGATACAGGAATTCCTTGCTGCAAAAAGAACACAGTTCGCCAATGCACATTGTGCTTGTTTTCATATCGAAAACCTGCTGTCGCCGTTGCATCCCATCCTTGCATTGGTCCGCTCGCTTGGGGGAGCCTTGGAAAACACCGGATCCGGCGAGGGCATCGGGACGGCATCAGCCAATGTGCTTCCTGGAGCTGTCTCCGTAGATGACAATGGATCAAGCCTGCTATCCAATGTCCTGAATGCGCATGAAAAAAATATTCACGGATACCCGGTCTTTGAACGGGAAAAGCTGTTTTCCTCGCTGGTCGGCAGCCTGAAAAAAAATCACAAAGGGTCTCTTACCGTACTGGTGTTTGAAGATATCCAATGGGCGGATAAAGTTTCGCTCGATTTCATCGCCTGGCTCAGGGAGAGGGAAAGGTCCTTGGGCATATTTTTGATAGTGACATGCCGGAAGCATCCCAAAATGCCAGGACCAGCCCTGAGCCCCGGCGTTTCGATGGATATGCAGCCGCTTGGCATGGCTGAGGCGACCAGCATGGCGCTGCAGTTTCCCCAGTTTCTCGAAGCCTCGCCGACATGGCAATCGCACCTGCTTAAAATGGCAGACGGCATTCCGCTATTCCTTGAAAAGCTGCTTCAGAATCCGAATCCTGAAGTTCATTTCACCTGTCCAAAGTCGTTGCGCAACCTCTTGATGGAGAGGATAGACATGCTTGGGGAGATACGCCAGGTGCTGTGCCATGCCTCATGCATAGGTTTCCAGTTCGGGCTGCATGTCCTGGCCGAAATCGAATCGGTCAGTATCCGCAAATGCCAGCAATTGATCCAGACGCTGGTCGCTTCAGGCTTGATTGAGAAGAAGCCTGAAGCGGGCCATTTCCAGTTTCGTTACAGGCTTGTGCGAGAGGTAGCGTATAGCATGTTAACGTTTGAAGAACGGCAACAGATACTTGCAAAGATCGCTCGGCCAAATGCGTTGCAAGCCGCGGCTGGCTATCGATGACGGCTTGCGTCATGTACGCGTCATATACGTCTCAATTAATCCCTCCTGGTGAAAAACCGATAGCAGCTGCAAAAAACGGCCACGCTGCTATCGATGAAAAATAGAGTTTCCATCAAGCTCATCCTGCATGGCCCTCGTTCAAATGTTGTTTCCTGGCTGCAATTGCGACACAGATTGTTAAGCATTGTTAAAAATATTAAAACGCCATCTGAATTTCCGTATTTTTCTCGGGTTATGGACGTTTTATGGATGATGGGTGGAGACACTGAAGGTAACAATTCGCAACAACTAAAACATTTCGGTTTCGTCCGGCGGCAGCGTTAAAACATCATCGTCAGTGAAATTCTTGCAACCCGATTGACGTATCGAAATCGGGATAACTAGGAGGGAACGATCAATGTATTTCTTTAATCACTGTTTCAAAAAAACGTATTCTTTTGCGTTTAATCGCTGCTCTGACGACAGATTTTTCTCCCCGCCAGGCGCTGGTTGAATCGCGCCCTCGCGTGTTTCTAAGCCGCTTATCTCATCGTCGCAGCGATAGCTAGCCGGCCCCGTTTTCAGACAGATTGTTCAGTTTTTCCGTGAGCCCCTGCTGGTTTTCAGCAGAGGCAGGGGACGGCTGTCGAAAAAAAACCGTCGGTGCTTCGCCACGATAAGCAAGCCGATGCAAGACAAGTTTTTGTAAAAAATGTGCTCAATATACCGATCTCCGCGCCCAGAGCTTTTGCGCGCCAGCATGTCGAGCCCGTTGCTATTTCCCATATTCCCTAAACCAAGGAGATGTTATGAACAAGATTCACAGCAAGGTCTGGAGTCCCGCGCGGAACCAGTTCGTGGTCGCTTCGGAGATTGCCGCTTGCCCTCGTGGCGGCGCACCGGGACAAGGCGGGCGGCGCGCATTGTTGCGCAGCCGGAGCCCGGCGGTGTTTGCCGCGCTGGTGGCGTCGGGCTGGCTCGGATGGGCTTCGCTGGCGCAGGCGCAAGCGGTGGATTGCTCCGTGGCGCCTTACAACGTCTATAACAGCACCGCGTCGTGCATGGGTTTTCAGTCCGCGGCCAGCGGTACTGGAGCCACCGCGCTGGGATCGCTTGCGCACGCCAACGTGCTGGGCGCGCTGGCCGTGGGCTACAACTCTCTTTCCACCGGCCAGAACGGCATAGCCATGGGTTTCCAAGCCTATACCAACTCTATCAATGCCATTTATCTGGGGGCGCGTAGCGCTGCCGGCACCGGTGCGACCGCGGGTGGCGCGATTGGCATTGGCACCGATGTCACGGCTTCCGGTGCCAATGCCCTTGCCATGGGATCTCTTTCGGTCAGTGCCAGCACCAATAGCGTTGCTTTTGCCAACAGCAGCTCGGTGGATGCGAACTCGGTCAACAGCATCGCCATTGGTTATGTGACCAAGGTCGTCAACTCCAACAATGCCGTTGCTCTCGGCTCGGGCTCGCTTGTGAGTGGAGGAACCCACGGGACGGCCGTCGGCTGGCAAGCCTATGCGTCGGCCCTCAACGCAGTCTACCTGGGCGCCCGCACTGCCGGGACTGGTGCGTCGGCCGAGTCGGCCGTCGGCATCGGTACGGACGTAAGCGCATCGGGCATCTATTCCATCGGCATGGGTTTGGGAGCCAATGCGTCGGCTGCCAACGCCATAGCGATCGGTCGTGCATCGAAGGCGCAAGCGGCTTCTACCATCGCCTTTGGCGACAGCAGTACCGTCGCCGCCGCAGCCGGCACAGGCTCCATCGCCGGCGGCCATAATTCGCAGGTAACCGGCGGCACCGGCGCGATAGCCTTGGGTGAAGGGCAGGTCGCCAATGGCAATGGCGCAGTGGCAATCGGCGATCCGAATGTGTCTTTTGGTACGGGCGCCGTCACGATGGGAGCGAACAACATCGCGGCAGGCAATGCGGCCGGGACTGTTGCAGCCAATGGCGCCGTCGCGATCGGCAACAGCAACAGCGCGATTGGACAGGGTTCTATCGCCTTGGGCAACGCGTCGACCGCTGCGGCCGCCGGCGGCATTGCACTCGGAGATACGGCGAATGCGGTGCTGGGCAACGGCGTGGCGATCGGCGCCAATTCAAAAGCTAACAACGCCAATGATGTGGCGCTCGGAGCCGGCTCGACCACGGCGGCGCCGCACACGGGCGTCACCGCCCAGTTTGGCGGCACGGCGGCAGGCATTGCCAATGCTGCCAATGGCGTGGTGTCGGTCGGTGCGGCGGGTACCGAGCGTCAGATCCAGAACGTGGCGGCAGGCGTGATTTCGTCCACCAGCACCGACGCGATCAACGGTTCGCAGTTGAATACGGTCGTCACCGGCATCAATAACCTGGGCACGACCACAGCCAGCACCCTGGGCGGCGGGGCTGCCTATGATCCGGCGACCGGCAATGTCACCGGCTTCAGCCAGCCGATCAATAGTGTTAGCGCTACCGGTGCAGTCACCGGGCCGACGGCGCGGACCACGGTCGCAGGAGCGTTGACGGCATTGAATACCAATGTCGACAACACGGCCAATATCGCGGTCAAGTACGATGCGGTGGGCGGCACCAAGATTACCCTGGGTGCGACCGGCGGCACGGGCGCCGGTGCGCCGGTAACCATCACCAACCTGGCGCCGGCGGCGTTGAACGCGACCAGCACGGATGCAGTGAACGGTTCGCAACTGTTCGGCACCAACCAGAATGTAGCGAACATCACCAACGGCAAGGCTGGCCCGTTCGTCTCGGACAACAGCGTGACGGCGGTGCAGCCGGTATCGAGCGGCGCCAACGCCAGCGCCGGCGGTTTCGGGGCGACGGCGACGGGTGCGGCATCGACGGTGCTGGGCAACCAGGCCACCGATAACGGCAACGCCAATGCGACGGTATTGGGCCAGGGCGCCAGCATTGCGGCCGGCATTACCGGCAGCAATGTCGCCCTGGGACAGGGCAGCACGGTGGCGGCGGCAGCGGTGCCGACCACCGGCGCGACAATCGGCGGCACAGCTTATACCTTCGCCGGCGGTGCGCCGACCGGAGTGGTATCGGTAGGCAGTGCAGGCAACGACCGTCAGATCACCAACGTGGCGGCCGGTCAGTTGAGCGGCGCCAGCACGGATGCAGTGAACGGCAGCCAGCTGTTTGCGACTAACCAGCAGGTGACGGCGAACAGCACGGCGATCACCAACATCAACAACGGTGGCGGCATCAAGTATTTCCATGCCAATTCGACGTTGGCCGACAGTAACGCAGTTGGCACCGACAGCATTGCCGTCGGCCCGGTCGCGAACGCATACGGCAACAGTTCGATAGCGCAAGGCTTGAACGCGGTAGCGGGCGTGAGCGGTACGCCGGCGACGGCGAACGACATTGCCTTGGGCAACGCTGCCAAGGCGACGGGCGGCAACTCTATCGCCCAGGGTACAGGAGCGACTGCCAATTCGGCGGGAGCGATCGCCATTGGGCAGACGGCTAGGGCAACCGGCGGCAAGGCGGTATCGATTGGGGTTGGCAATACCGCCAGCGGCGACGGTGCAGTGGCGATTGGCGACCCGAATTCGGCCATCGGCACCGGTGCAATAGCGATGGGCGCCAACAATACCTCCAACGGTCAAGGCGCTGTGGCGCTCGGCAACTCCAATACGGCAACCGGCCAGGGTTCGGTAGCGTTGGGCAATGCCAGCAATGCGGCGGCGGCAGGTGCAGTGGCGCTGGGCGATACCGCTGTAGCCAACAACACTAACGATGTCGCCTTGGGTTCGCATTCGACTACTGCGGCGCCGCACACAGGCACCACAGCGCAATTTGGCGGTACCGCCGCCGGCGTAGAAGCGGCAGCTTCGACCAACGGCGTTGTTTCTGTGGGTGCCGTAGGTACCGAGCGTCAGATCCAGAACGTGGCGGCAGGCGTGATTTCAGCAACCAGCACCGATGCGATTAACGGTTCACAGCTGAATTCGGTCGTCACCGGCGTCAATAACCTGGGCACGACCACGGCGAGCACCCTGGGCGGCGGCGCTGCCTATGATCCGGCGACCGGCAATGTCGCCGGCTTTAGCCAGCCGATCAATAGTGTTAGCGCTACTGGTGCAGTCACCGGGCCGACGGCGCAGACCACGGTCGCAGGGGCGCTGACGGCGCTGAACGCCAACGTCGACAACACAGCCAATATCGCGGTCAAGTACGATGCGGTGGGCGGCACCAAGATTACCCTGGGTGCGACCGGCGGCGCCGGCGCGGGTGCGCCGGTAACCATCACCAACCTGGCGCCGGCGGCGTTGAACGCCACCAGCACCGATGCCGTCAACGGCTCGCAGCTATACGCTCTTACCAGCGGCAAGACCGGTCCATTCGTGTCAGACAACAGCGTGACAGCGGTGCAACCGGTATCGAGCGGCGCCAACGCCAGCGCCGGCGGCTTCGGAGCGACGGCGACGGGCGCGGCATCGACGGTGCTGGGCAACCAGGCCACCGATAACGGCAACGCCAATGCGACGGTATTGGGCCAGGGCGCCAGCATTGCGGCCGGCACCGCCGGCAGCAATGTGGCGCTGGGGCAGGGCAGCACGGTGGCGGCGGCAGCGGTGCCGACCACCGGCGCGACAATCGGCGGCACGGCTTATACCTTCGCCGGCGGTGCGCCGACCGGAGTGGTATCGGTAGGCAGTGCAGGCAACGAGCGTCAGATCACCAACGTGGCGGCAGGTCAACTGAGCGGCGCAAGCACCGATGCGGTGAATGGCAGCCAGCTGTTTGCAACCAATACGCAGGTGACGGCCAACACCACCGCGATCACCAATATCAACAATGGCGGCGGCATCAAGTATTTCCACGCTAACTCCACCTTGGCCGATTCGGCGGCGAACGGCACCGACAGTGTAGCGATCGGTCCGGTGTCCACCGCGGGAACCACCAATGCCGTGTCGATCGGCAACGGCGCTACCGCCGGCGCGAACGCGGGCGATGTGGCGTTGGGCGCAGGCAGCACGACGGCAGTGGCAGTGGGCACGCCCAGTACGACTATCGCCGGCACCACCTACAACTTTGTCGGTACCACACCGACCAGCACGGTGAGCGTGGGCGCGGCGGGTGCCGAGCGCACCATCACCAATGTGGCGGCGGGCCGCATCAGTGGCAGCAGCACGGATGCGATCAACGGCTCGCAGTTGTTCGCCACCAACCAGGCGGTGGACAACCTCAGCAGCACGGTCACCGCCAACGCGACGCACTACTACAGTGTGAACGACAACGGCACACACGGCGGCAACTACACCAACAACGGAGCTACCGGCATCAACGCGCTGGCGGCGGGCGTGGGTGCTGTAGCGTCGGCGGACAACAGCACGTCGCTTGGTCTGAACACGAACGTCTCGATACTGGGCGGCGTGGCGCTGGGTTCTGGCGCAGTGTCCGATCGCGCGATTGCGCCGTCCTCGGGTTCGATCCTCGTCGGTACCAATGTCATTCCGTACAACACCACCGATCGCATTCTGCGCGGTGCGGTGTCTGTGGGCAACGCCACCGACTTCCGCCAGATCACCAATGTGGCGGACGGCACGACGGATCAGGACGCGGTGACATTGCGTCAGTTGAAGGGGGCGATGAGTTCGTTCTCGGTCACGCCGATCAAGTATTTCCACGCTAATTCCGCCGCCACCGACTCGGCGGCGATTGGTGCGGAGTCCGTCGCCATCGGTCCCAAGACCACGGTAAACGGCGACAACGGCATCGGCATGGGCAATGGCGCGATCGTGCAGCAGACAGCGCCGGGCGGCACGGCGATCGGCCAGAACGCCACGGTGAATCTTGCCGATGGCGTGGCGCTTGGCACCAACGCCACGTCCAACGGCATCCAGGCGATGGCATTGGGTGCTGGGACGCAGGCAGCCTTTGCAGGCAGCGTGGCGCTGGGTGCGGGATCGAAGACGGACGCGGCAGTAGGCACGGCCAGCGCCATCATCGCCGGCACCACCTACAACTTCGCCGGCACGACACCGGGCTCAACCGTGAGCGTGGGCACGACGGGTGCGGAACGCACCATTACCAATGTGGCGGCCGGACAGTTGAACGCGAACAGCACAGATGCGGTGAACGGCAGCCAGCTGAACGCAACCAACCTGGCGATTGCAGCGAACAAAAGCCACTACTACAGCGTCAACGACGGCGGCACCCAAGGCGGAAACTACGATAACAACGGCGCCACCGGAGTGGATGCGCTGGCGGCCGGCGTCGGATCCTCTGCCTCGGCGGCGAACGATGTCGCCATCGGCAATTTGGCTGCAGCTTCGGGCGGATCATCGATTGCCATCGGCGATGGCGCGCAGGCGTCCGGCGCCAACAGCATCAGCATAGGCACCGGCAATGTCGTCAGCGGCGCCAGCAGCGTGGCGATCGGCGATCCGACCATTATTACCGGGACCGGCAGCTTTTCCGTGGGCAATAACAATAACATCGCTTCCAACAATACCTTCGTGTTCGGCAGCAATGTGACGGTGCCCGCGGGGCTGGACGGTTCCGTGGTGCTGGGCAGCGGCAGTGCGGCAGCGGCGGCGAATCCCACTTCCAGCGCCACGGTCAACGGCACCACCTATGGCGGCTTTGCCGGGACTACGCCGACTTCCACCGTATCGGTGGGGGCGGCCGGAGCGGAGCGCCAGATCACCAACGTCGCGGCGGGGCAGGTCACGGCAAGCTCAACCGACGCCATCAACGGCTCCCAGCTCTATTCGGTGGCAAACGGCCTGGGCACTGCAATCAATAACCTGACCACCGTTGTCAACGCCAACCAGTTCCCGATTGCTTCCAGCGAAGGCAAGGCGTTTACCGGTTCTATCGGCGCGGCCGGCAGCAATTCGCTGGGCATGGGCACCAATGCCGTGGCAACCGGCCAAAATTCGACCGCCGCCGGCCAAGGATCGGTGGCGAGCCAGGCCAACACTACCGCGCTCGGCCAGGGCGCACAGGCAACCGCCGCCAACAGCACAGCGCTGGGACAAGGAGCGGTAGCCGGCACCGGCAACAGTGTGGCGATCGGCAGTGCTTCGGTCACCACCGCAGCCGTGGCGACTGCCGGCACCACCATCCGCGGAACCGCCTATTCCTTCGCCGGCGCTGCGCCGGTAGGCACGGTGAGTGTCGGTTCCGTCGGAAATGAACGGCAGATCCAGAATGTTGCTGCGGGACAGCTGAGCGCGACCAGTACCGATGCCATCAATGGCAGCCAGCTGTATGCGACCAACAGCGCCATCAACAACCTGAGCAACGTGGTGGCGTCTACCCAGACCAAGTATTACAGCGTCAATTCCAGCGGCGGCGGCAATGTCAACAATGACGGAGCGACCGGAGCCGATGCCATTGCCTCGGGCAAAAACACCACCGCCTCCGGCACGAATTCAGTCGCCATGGGGGCGGGTGCGAGCGCAACGGCGAACAACGGCGTGGCAATCGGCGCCGGTTCGACGGCTGATCGCGCAGGCCTGGGCGGCGCCAAGGAGTCGTTCTCCAATACAGTGGTGGCATCGACGCAAGGCGCGGTCTCGGTCGGCAGCGCCGGCAACGAACGCCAGATCACCAATGTGGCGGGCGGAACCCAGGCGACGGATGCGGTCAATGTGCGTCAATTGCAGGCGGTGCAGTCAGGCGGGGTGCATTACGACACCAACGCTGACGGTTCTACCAACTACACCAGTGTCACGATGGGCAACGGCGGCAGCAGTCCTGTAGCGATTCATAACGTCGAAGCCGGCACCGCCGCCACGGACGCGGTCAACGTTTCCCAGCTCAATACCGGCCTGCAGCAAGCCAACCAATACGCTAGCGGGCTGGCCATGCAGCTGCAGAACAACATCAACGACGTTGCCAAGAAGGCTTATGCAGGTGTCGCGGCGGCCATGTCGATGGAGAGTGCACCGTACGTGGCTGGCAAGATTACCTACTCGGCAGGATATGGGTACTACCAGAACCAGAATGCGATTGGCGTGTCGTTGCGCCGCACTGCGGATAACGGCCGCTGGAGCCTTAGCGGCGGCGTCTCCGGCACGACTTCCGGTGGTGTAGCTGCCCGGCTTGCGGTGTCTGGCGTTCTCAATTGAACGCCAGGCAGGGTGGACGGTTATTCAAGTAGATCCCTGTGCCTGCCAAGGCACAGGGAAATCTTTCGATTCACATTTTTCCAGGACTAATGTATGCGACATTCTTCCAGTATCTTCCATCGGGCTTTATGCATCAGCATGCTGTATTGCATGAGCTTTTCCGCCACCGCGGCCGACTCCGGCGAGGTGAATTTTCCGGCGCTTGACAGTTCCTACCTGAAGACCGGGGATTTTGTCGGCCCGGACCATGTAAAACGCGTGACGCCGGGCCTGAACAAAGACCAGGTGCGCCGCGAGCTCGGCAACCCGCATTTCAGCGAAGGCATCTTCAACGTTCGCGAATGGGATTACGCGTTCAATTTTTATACCGGCAAGGGCAACGAGTACGTTACCTGCCAGTTCAAGGTGAAGTTCGACGCGGACAACCGGGCTACGTCTACCCATTGGAAGGACCCGGGCTGCGAAAAGTACATCAATCCGCCCGCAGCCAACGATGCGCCGGTAATAGAAAAAGTCTTGCCGCGCCGCGTGGAGCTGGGTGCGGACGGCCTGTTTGCATTTGGCAAATCGGACCTCGGCAACCTTGATCCGGCCGGACGCGGCAAACTCGACGATCTGGCAAACCGTCTCAAGCAGGACGGCGTCAAATTGTCGTCGGTAGTTGTGACCGGGCACACGGACCGGATTGGCTCTGAAGAGGCAAACCTCGCATTGTCGCAGGCAAGGGCCGATACGATCCGCGATTATTTGATACAGAAAGGCGTGGACGGCCGCCTGGTGCGGGCATATGGCGCCGGCAAAGCCAAGCCGGTGGTGCAATGCCCGGGCCAGAAACTGACGCCGCAACTGGTGCAGTGCCTGCAACCCAACCGGCGCATCGAGATCGAAATCGTCGGCGAGCAATAAGCCTGACCGGCCTACTCTTGCGGCGAGAGGCGATTTTTTTTGCAACAGGCGGACGCGATTTGCCTGCCTGTCTGCAAGGCGCCGGCAAAATCCGCGTCGGACATTTGCGCGCCGGCATTGCGCCTGAGCTGGTCTTCCGACAAGGCGCTGTTTCTCGCATCGGCTTCGGCGACCTTGTAGGCGAGCGCTAGTTTTGCATCGCGCGGCAGCAGTTCGCCGGCGTCATACACTTGCGCCAGCAATGCCAGTGCAAATGGCTCTCCCTGTCCGGCGGCGGATTTCAGTTCAGCGACGGCTTCGGTTTTCCACTGCTGGACGACGGGATCGTCCGCGCTTTTTGCCAGGTCGGTGTCACGGCCGTATGGCCCTTCCATGAAGTAATCGATTTGCGCCTCAACTTTCCCCGCGCGCGCGGCCAAGGCCAGGAAGGACAGGCGCTCCTGCAGTTGCGCCGGATTGACGCCCGCGCACAGTGCCAGCAATTTTTTTCGCTCATCTAGAAAGCGGCCGAGCTCGGCGGCGCTGTTGTATGCGGGAGCGGGCTCGTCGTTGCTGGCGCAAACCGCCGCCGCCTGGTAAACATTGTAGGCTGCGTCTTTGTCGCCGCTCCTTGCCAGGCTATTCCATTTGGCGATGTACTCCTGCGCGGTAAGTCCGCCCAGGTCGACCTGGCGGCCGTTTCGCGCATACACGGCGGCAGAGGGAGGAGGGGCCGCGGCGAAGCTGTTTTCCTGGTATGCCGTTCCTGGCGCAAACGGCGAAATCAGTTCGCCGCTGCGAGGAGACGGACTGTAAACAGGAGCCGGGCTTGCGGTTTTCACGCCCGGCTTTTCCCCGGAACTCCCTGTCGCCGACAGATACATTCCAAGGCATGCACCGGCCACTGCGAGCAGCAGCGAATAACGGATAGTCAGGTTCACGGCATCGGGAAACCTAGCGGAATAACTGAGCAGGAACGGCGGCGCTCAGTTCCACAGATAGCAATAAGTTTCGCTGGCTTCCAGGTTGGCGCCTTCGCTGCCGTCGGCCAGCACCTTCTTGATGAATCCATTCGGATGCGCCTGGTCCGGCGTGACGTTGCAGTTGTCGTGGACCCAATGGATGCCATAGCCGCTGGTATACAGCTGGCCGCACATTTCCACCTTGTCGCCTATCTTGAATGCTGCCAGCGATTTCGGAATCGAGGTCGAATTCTTTTGGTAATCCTTCGCGTAGACGTTGTCCATGGCAACGTCGTAAGTCCTGCCATCCGTATCCGCCTTTACGCTGATATGCGTATGCGAGAGCTTGACGCCCTTGAGCGCCTTGCCATCCGCAAATGTCGGTTTGGCGTTGACGGTGCCCGTGAGATAACTGCCGGCAGCGGCGTCGCAATCGGTTTGGCCATCGGCCATGGCGTACATTGCCTGGGTCATCAGGCAAAGGGAAAGCAGGAATTTTTTCATTTACGTTTTCTCCTTCGTGTTTCTATAAGGTCCATCGGTTAATAAAACAGGGGATGACTGTTGCTTTCACCGTCACGCGGCACGGACTTTCTCCGGCCTGCGCCATGCAAGCCAGGATATCGTCCTGGCGGCTTGTAAAAAATAACAGTTACTTATTACGCAATGATGACTTTAGGAAATATTTTTCCGTTGCGCTGTGGAAATAATTAATGTTGCCTGTTAATCAACCCGAAGTAAAGGACGCCGCCCAGGCTCCGCTGGTTATAAGAATGCCGAGAACCATGCAAAAGGCCGCTGGGTAGGTCATCTACCCAGCGGCCTGCACATCATGCAAAACGGTCCTTTAGGAACTACAGCGACTTGAGGAACGCCAGCAGCGCGTCGCGGTCCGTCGCGGACAGCGCCTGGAAGCGCTGGCGGGCGCGATCCGCCTCGCCGCCATGCCAGAGGATGGCTTCGGTCAGGTTGCGGGCGCGGCCGTCGTGCAAATAACCGACTTTGGCGCTGTTGCCCATGACCTTGTCGGTGTAGCCGATGCCCCACAAAGGCGCGGTACGCCACATGCTGCCTTTGGCCTGGCCCTCGACAAACTTGTCGGCAAGGTCCGCACCCATGTCATGCAGCAGCAAGTCGGTATAAGGGTGGATCGTCTGGTTGCGCAATTCGGCAAACAGATGGCCCGGCCCGGTCTTCATCTCCACCGCGTGGCAGGCCGTGCATCGTATGCCCTGGAAGACCTTGGCGCCGCTGCTTACCTGTGCCGGATCGACGCGATGCTCATCCAGCGGCGCTACGCCTTTGGGGAAACCGCTGGCGATACTGCGCTGGGCTGGCACGCCCACCAGCGAAAGATAGTTGGAGATCGATTGCAGGTCGGACTCCGAGATGCCCTTTTGGGCGCCGGCGGAAGCGCAGCCGGCAGGGTCGGTGTTGCAGGCACGGTTGGGGTAGACGGGGGAGGTCACAGCCATGTCCAGTAGCAGTGCGGAAGCAGCCTGCTGGCGCAGCGTCGCCTTGGAAGCCTTCCAGCCGAAGCGGCCCAGGCGGACGGCGCCTGTCTCAGGATCGAAGACGAAGTTAGGCAGGCCCTTGACGCCATCGGCGTCCGCTGTCGTGCGGGCTCGCGCAAGGATGTCCGCTTCCGGTACGGCTTCGAGCAAGCCGGTGCCGATCATGGGCTGGGCGGCGCGCAGCGAGACGGCATCCGGCACCGGTCCCTCGAACGCCAGCGTCGGCTTGCGCAATTCGACTGCGGTGCCGTCGGCAAGCTTCACCGAACGGGTCTCGAAGCCGCCGACACTGACGCTGTTGCCCCAGTTCTGCGAGGTGCCGGTTGTCGATACGCCATTCATCTGGACTGCGGTGCCATACTGCGGATGCGGCAGCTGCTGCCCCGTGGCGTCGATCATCGCCACCCGCACCGACATGCTGTCAAGCCGCTGGTTCAATCCGCCTGGCGCTATGCTGCGGCCGTTGTTGACGTGGCAGGCGATGCAGGCGGACTGGTTGAAGCGTTGTCCCTGCAGCCCGACAGCCGGTGCGTAGCGGTCGTTGCCCGGTTCGTTGTGGTCGCCGGTGGTGAAGTTGGTATGCACCAGCCGCCGGCCTTCGACAAAGCGCTGGATGTTCTGCATGCCGACATTGTTTTGCGGCTGCTGGAACATGAACAAGCCATTGTCCGAGTAGTTGTAGGACACCGAGCCCACGCCGCCCGACAAGGTCTCGGCCGGCAGCGGCACTGAATTCAGGCGCGGCTGCACGCCGTACCAGGGCCTGAGGCCGGTTCCCACCACGTATATCCATTCGGAAGAGTAGTAGCGGATGCCGCCGTCGTCGCCTTTGGCGAGCATGGCGTCCTTGGTCGAGAAGAACGACGGCGAGACTTCGATGACATCGCCCACCACCAGCGGCCGTCCGGGGACGTTGCCGCCATTGGGGAAGCCGTCAGGACCAAGGGCGCCATGCCCTGGGTAGCCGCTGACAGTCAGGCTGCAGCCGTTGTTGTACATGCCGGCGTTGGCCAGTTTGCCGTTCGGCGGGTACGGTACAGGAGGGCAGATGGTGAGGTTGCGGTCCACCAGCTCGCCGGGATTCATCCAGCCATATCCGGTAACGCCAGGCCGGTCGAAGGCGCGGAACCAGGCCACGCCGCCGGGCAGCTGGGCTTGCTGGAAGTACTCGTTGACTTTCAGCGTCGGCTTGGTCACGCCTGCCACGCGGCTATTGTCGATCACCTCGAAACCCCAGGTGCGGTTCTTGAAGTACTGCGGCACGAAAGTCAGGTAATTGCCTGGCCCCTTGTCCACCGGTGCGCCGGTAGCCGGGTCGACCGTCTCGTTCGGGCCATAACCGATCTCATTCCATTCCTCGCCGCGCTCGCGGCCGTGGCGCGCCAGGCCGCGCGCACCGAAGCGGGTGACCAGCGTGCCGTCGGGCAGCGTGAACTGCAGCGTTTCCAGCGGCTCGGCCGACGTCGGCAATGGCGTCCAGCCGTTGCCGCTGGCGGGAAATTTCAGGGCCGACGTGGTGTTGCTGGGCAGCGTGTTGTCGCTGCCTGGCGTCTTGAACTGCACCTCGAATAGCGAGTAGCCATACTGCGTGGCTCGGGCTATGCCCTGCAACCGGATGTAGCGGGCATTGACGCCGAGATTGAAGAATTCCTCGGTGCCGCCCTGGCCATTGCTCACGTAGCGCAGCTGCGACCAGGTCTGGCCGTCGTCCGACACGCGTAACGCGTATTGCTTGCCGTAGGAGTTTTCCCAAAGCAGCTTCATATAGCCGACCTGCGTCTTGGCGCCAAAGTCGAATTGAATCCAGGCGCCGTCCTCGGATGCGCTGGACCAGCGCGTAGTCATCTTGCCGTCGATCGCCATGGCGGCCGACAAGCCCGGGTTTTCCAGGGCTGACGAGGTCGCCGCGACCGGTGTGATGGTCACGCCCGGCTTGCTGGTGTCGACCGGCACGGGCGCCGGATTGGATACGGGCGGCGCCACCGGGGTGCCTGAGAAGGCTTGGATCTCGAAGATCGAATAGCCGTACTGGGTCGAGCGTTTGATGCCCTTCATGCGCAGATAGCGGCCCTGCCCTGAGAGCCCGGTCCAGTCCTCGGAGCCGCCCTGGCTGTTGTCCACGGTCTTGATCGTGGTCCAGTTGGCGTTGTCGTCGGAGACCTGCAGCAGGTATTGGAGAGCGTGCGCGTTCTCCCAGTCGATGTGCACGCGATTGATGACCTGGGTTGTGCCGAAATCCAGCGTCAGGTATTCATCGTCGGAGAAGCCGCTGCCCCAGCGCGTACTCTCGTTGTGGTCGATGGCGGAAGCGGCAGACAGGTCGCCGCGTTCCGCCGAACTGGCGCTGGCGCTCACCGGCGTCAGCACGGTTTCCGCCGCCGCGCTTGCCGCGGCCAGGACCTTGGAGGACTTGGCCGCGGCATCCTGGGTTGCTGGATCGTCGCTGCCTCCTCCTCCGCAGGCTGCAAGCAGCAACGCCAAGGCGAGAGGCAGTATTTGTGTCGACAGATGGCGCAATGGGGGTAATTCGAGCCGACGTCGATATGGCACTTTATTCATGGTGCGTTCCTTTGTTTTTGTTATTGCGTTCTAGTCAAAAAAAGGTTGGTTCAGTTGGTTTATAAGCGGTCAAAATAAGCGTTCAAAACGTTGCCATGCGTTGTTTCCATGTAAGGCATTGGAACGTTGAGCCCGGTGTTCATGTGAAGCTTGCGTGCTGATTCTGGCCAGGCCTGATGCCTGTGCAAATAATTTCACTTGCCGATTCGCGTGCCGCGGCACGTGTCTATTGCTGGATCCTGCGGACTACGGTTCGCATGGAATGTCCGATGACGGATTCACCCGCGCGAGCAGTGCGGGAACTTGCTTATGAGCAAGTGTTGTACCAGCAGGATTGTGGGCTTTTTTTTCGACATTTAGCGGCAATGAAGAATTTATTGCCTGTCATTTGTCAGAGACTGACATTTTTTGTCGGCGGGACTGATGCCTGCGGCAAGCAGGTGTCCTGCTTGTTTAGCGTGCCTGCAATTTGTTTAGTGCATCTTCGGTGTCGGCATTGCCTCGGACATGCAAAGAAGATGGCTGGCAGCGCAGGAATGCGCCGCTCCTGCAGGTCATCGGGGTTTTGTTTTCGCCGGCGCCCAAGAGTGGCATGTGATGCTTTGCCTATGCGGCAGCGGCATCCGGGTCATCCAATCGCATCTTGGTCTCGAACTTCTGGCAATTCATCGCAACGTATAAGTCAACGTGCCATAGCCGAGTTGATCAAAGCCACCGCTGTTCGGGCCGTAGTTGCCCCCGCCGCCTTCGGGACGCACTTTCTCGGCGAACGCCTTTGTATACGGCGCATCCTGTCCCTTGAGAACCACATAGTGGTTGTAGAACAATTCCCAGACCGGACGGCTATCACCGCGACCGGCGCTGGAAATGACTTCCTGGGTCACGTCGCTGTTACGGTACGGTGTGTAAGGGACATCCTGCCCCAGATTGTATTTGGCGATGTATTCGACCCCCTTCAGGACGCGTTTGTCGTCATAACCGAACATGTCGTCGTGCTGGTTCCACGCCATCTGGCAAAACGCCCCAAGCAATGAAATGTTCAGCGTATTGTGGCCTTGGTCACGCCCGCTCTCCTGCGTCTGCCCTAGTCCGTCCGGATATATTTTCCATACCAGGTGATTGATAGCGCCATTGCCCCCGCCATGCTTGAAGTATTCGATCGCCTCGTCATAGATGTCTCGACGGTCAGCGAGTATGCCGATAGCAATCAAGGAATCCATGTTGGCGAGGTCCCAGTTGGCCCAGTAGTGGTCTATTTTTGCGCCGTTATGCCTGGTCAGGAAATCATGGTTCATCGGATAGAAAATGTTGAGCATCATCGTTTTGAAGCGATTGAAATTACTCTCAGGCCATTTCTTGTATGTGCGCAGGATCTCTGCCGCATTGGCGAACTGATAGCCATAGATTCCGGACGCCAGGAATTTGTCCGAACTCCCGCTTATCCCGGTCAGCGTCGCCGACCAAGCGTCCAGGATGGAAGCAGCCTTGTCGGCATAGGCATCGTCGCCACTTATCTTCCAGCGCAAAGCAAGCGCATAGGCTGCCGCAGCATCGTTGAATAGCGCACTGTAATTCTCTGGATGACCGGCGCCGTCTTTGCCTCGGTAAACCACGACAACAGGACGCGGCGCCCAGTTCAACGATGCATGAGGATTCTTGACAAGAATATTCCATCCATCAAGCCAAGGCTGTGCACTTTGCGCGACTTTGGCTTTCATCCGCTCCAGGTCGGCTTGGGTATGCAAGGCGCCAGGATGTGTAAAGGAATCCGCCCTTGCGGACGCAGCACCCAACGTGGTTATCATTGCTGCACAAATCAGGCTGCTTATTCTGTGTAACGAAAAAGTCATTTCTTCCAACTCCGTGAGAGTAAATCTGTTTACCAGCTCCACCGCATGCCTGCATCCGCCATAACAGTGCGCTGTTGCGCTCCACCGAGACTGGCAGTACAGGTTGCCGTGACAAACGCGCTGGCCGATTTGCTGATTGTTGCGACCAGGCCGGCGTTCAGCTGGCCCGTTGTCTGGTTTGTACCGCTGGAAATTGTTGTCGTGCGGCCAAAAGTGACGGTGTCATGGGAACCTTAGCTGCGCTGGCGGCAGCCCGCGTCTTTCTTCATGGCGCCGTCATTGCACCGTCACGTAGTAACTCGTAGCGTCCTGCCCGCCTACCAAAGAAACGCCGTTGCCGCTGACGCTGGTGAACGTGCCGCTGACGCCGCCCGCAGCTTGCACGACCACGAACCTGGTCCCCGGCGCCGGCGCTGAGGCGAAATTGAGGACCAGGCTGCCGGCCAGAAGCGCCTGTCCGCCGGCCTTGAGCTGATCGGACACGCTGCCGATCGATAATGCAAGGCTGCCGCCCGCTGTCTGTGTGTAGTTGCCGCTGACGTTGATCGCATGCTGGCTGCCAGCGGTTGCCAAGGTCGCGCTGTTGGTGGTGCTGCCGCTGCCCAATGCGGTGTCGCTGGCCACGCTCAGCGTGCCGCCGCTGATCGTGGTGCCGCCACTGTAGCTGCTGGCGCCAGACAGGGTAGTCGTTGCGGCTCCGGCCTGCTTGATCGTACCGCTGCCGCTGATGTTCGACAGGGTGATGGCGGTCGATGTGTTGGCGATAATCAGCGTGCCGTTGTCGACGATGGCGTTGCTGAGGCTGCCGTTGGCCGATTCCGCCGTAAGCAGGCTGCTGTCTCCGGTGTAGGTGGCCACGGTGGTCTGGCGCGTGATAGCGCCATACGGCGCAGCCGCGGTCGGCGCGCCCACCGTCGCCTGCACCGCGCTGACCGGCGCACCGTTGCCGATCTGCAGCGTGGCGCCGGCGCCGATGGTGGTGATGCCGTTGTAGTTCTGCGGCATGGTCAGTATCGCGTAATTGCCGGCGGTGGCGGCGATGGTGAGATTGCCGGTTCCGGTCGAACCGTCGGCATCCGGTCCGCCGCCGCCCCCTGTAATGCCTACGTTGCAGCTGTACTTGCCGTTGTAATCGAACACCAGGGTCGCGCCTCTGTGCAGATTGATATAGGCATTCTTAACCGCCGAATTAGGCGCAGCGGGCGACGGCGCCGAAGGTAGGAAGAACTGACTGGTTGTGCCGTCGCCCCACTGGGTCGTGCCGCCCTCGATGTTGATGCCGCGGAAGCTGGAGTGATCACCGCCGGTGAGGCTGCCAGAGACATTTTGCACCAGCATGGTATTCAAGCTGGGGTCGCTTAAGGCTGGCTTAAGCTGGTCGCCGCTGTTGCTATAGCTGTAGATGCCCGAAAAAATCACCAGGCCGGAGTTGGTGTTGATATCGTCGCCGTAATGGCTTTCCCAAATGGTTTTCGGATACTTCAGCTGGTGGAGCGCGGTATCGCCGAACAAGCCCTCCGGGGCCGCCGTGATGAAAGACTCGTTGCTGAAAATGGTCGCATTCGGCATCGAAAAAATGACATGGTCGACGCCGAAATAACCGCCGTAGAGTTGCGAGTAGACACCGCTGAATGGATTGTCGCCGACGAAACGGACGGTGCCGCCGGTAGTGCCGACGGGCGGACGCCGGATGACGCCGCTGCCGCTCAGGATGCCCATGTTGAGTGTCGGGCCGGATTCAAGGACCAGAGTGCCGTCGATCTGGAAATTGTCGAGATTGATCGTGGTGCCGGCAGTGTTGGGAATATAGCTGCCAATGCTGCCGCCGGTGGATGACGGCGTGCCCAGCTGCAATGTGGCGCCTGCATTGACTATCACCGCCGGCGGATTGGGATTGTGGATGACCCAGTAATGCACATGGTTGGGATCGGTGGGGCTCTTGGTCTGCGTGGCGGTCTCGGTTTGTTGCGAGGCCGGCAGCGTGAAGCTGCTGTCGGCGGTGAGCACCAGGGTGCCTGATCCGCTCGGCGCGCGGACCGTGAGTGTACCGCTGCCGGAAATGATTCCGCTGTAAGTTGTCGTCCCGGAGGGGACGTCGACGACGGAATCGCCATTGAGGACGACGTTCTGGTTTGCCAGGATCGCGGCGCTGATGTCGATCAGCGCCGCCGTTGTCGCCGGCGTGGCAGTCGATCCGGTGGTTGTCGTATTGGTGCCGGTGCTGCCCGTGGAAGTCGTTGAGTTGTTGCCGCTTACGGTACTGGTCGTGGCGGGCGTCGCTGGACTGGCGGTGTTCGCAGCGCTGTTGCTGGCGCCGTCGCCGCCCCCGCAGGCGGTGAGCGTCGAGATCCAGGCAGCGACGATGGCCAGCGGAACGAGGTTTTTTATTCTCATGACTCAGAGCAGGGAAGTAATCAATGCCTCGCTCTAAGCATGGATTGTGCCTGACAAAAAACGACATGCATTCCGATGAACGCCATTGCCATTCAAATGCAGGCTGCAACGTCATGCTGTCGTAGCATTTGGCAACTATCATCCCTTCGTTTTATTTCTGATAAATGAAGGCATAGAAAATGCGACTACGACAATCCTTCCTGCGTCGCCCGCTGGCGCTCGCCATCAGTGCATCCATGGCATTGACAGCTTGCGGTGGAGGATCAGATCAACTCGAGACTCCGCAATCCACGCCATCGGCACTGGTCATTCCGCCGCCGCCGGCGGACCCGGGCTATGTCGACACAGCGCCAGTTGCCGCATCGATCCCTGCTTTTGTCGATAATGTGGCGAGCAACCAGCGCGGGGATGCACGCTATGCGACTCTGGAAACGAATGCTGGCGTACGTGTTCTAGCGGGCTTCAAGGAAATATGGCAGCCGCTCACCGATATTGTCGACGCTGGCGTCACCGCGCCCGCCGTCGGTAATTTTCCCGCCATTGCGCCGTCGGCCTGGACAGGTATTCCGAACGATGGAACCCCGGGCGGCACGATACTCAATGCAGCCGTGCACAACGCGAACATCCAGTATGTAGTCACTGCGACGTCCAATCGCACTTCTGCTCAGGCAGCGGCCGCTTACCTGGACGATCGTCGCGGCAAAGGATATAGCGTCACTGATGGCATGGGCCCGCTGACGACTGCATGGCGCCAGGCGGCGCAACAGGCTACAAGCATTACGGCGGTCCCGGCCGACGCCACCACTGTTTTGTACAATGACAGCGGTAACAATACCGGTGTCGGCGGCAGCGCCAATCCGGCATTTGGTGGAGTTGTCGATTTTATCAACGCCATGGGCAACAACGGATCAACAGAACCAGCCAAACGTTTTTACAAGTATGCTCGGCCATTTCGCTGGAGCAGCAGCGTGGTTGTGGTGCCTGCCCTGGTGCCGGCGAAGAGCCCGACACCCGCAACGGATGGCGGTTTTACCAGCGGCCATTCGGCGGAGGCCACCCGCGACGCAGTGGCGATGGCCTATGCCGTTCCTGAACGGTTCCAGGAGATTATCAGCCGCGGCCTGGAATTGGGAGAAAACCGGATTCTGGCTGGCATGCACTCGCCATTGGACGTGATGAGCGGACGCGTACTTGGCCAAGCCGTGGTTGCTGCCAATCTGGCCGATCCAGCTAATGCGGCTGCAAAAACTGCTGCTGTTGCACAGGCCCATGCCGCGCTTATGGCGCAAACCAATACAACTGCCGACACCTTTAATGCTTTTGCTCACTCTGCTAACGCTACCACAGACCGGTTTGCAGATTATGCGAGCAACAAGGCAAATTATTTGCGCCGCACGACTTATGGTTTTGCACAAATAGGCGCAACTACCGCGCCCGCCAATGTACCCAAAGGCGCCGAGGTGCTGTTGGAGACGCGCTTGCCTTACCTCAGCGATGTCCAGCGCCGGGTAGTGTTGAAAACCACGGCGATTGCCTCCGGATATCCGGTTCTGGATGACGCCGAAGGCTGGGGACGCCTCAATCTTTTTGCCGCGGCAGACGGATATGCGGCCTTCAATGGCAATGTCGTGGTATCGATGGACGCCAGCAAGGGAGGTTTTTACGCCGTTGATAACTGGCGTAACGATATATCAGGTGCGGGTAAGCTGACGAAGCAAGGAAGCGGAGTCTTGAAACTGAGCGGCAACAATACCTGGAGCGGCGGCGCGCAGCTGGAGGCGGGGACGCTGGAAGGGGATTCCGTGTCAGCCTTTGGTGCGAGCGATGTGTACGTCAGCGGCGGTACGCTGGCAAGCAATGCGCCTGGCGCACTGACAATCCGCGGGAAATATACGCAACTGGCGAACAGCACATTGGAACTGAATTTAGGGAACGGCCAGCAGGGAACACTTGCCGTCGTAGGAAACATGACCATTGCTGGCGGCACTCTTCATGTCAAGTTCCAGGGAGGCTATAAACCTGCCGTTGGCGACACGATCAATATCATTGCAGCGACGAGTCTTAAAGGGAAATTCGACACGATTTCTGTGGACGGTTTTTCTGCGACGCCGTTATACGGCAATACGGGATTGCAATTGCGTATTGGCGCCTAAAGTGCTCGTATTGACTTTGGATGCGCATTGCTTGGTTCCTCTCTCTGTCCCACTCCATAAAGGAGGCATTCGTCAGTGCCAACGGAAGAGGTAAACATTTGAATCAAGCTTTTTCTTTCTTGAATCTTCATTTTCCAATTCGTGAAGCTCAAGAATTGCACAAGCAATTCAGGAAATACGCGCTGCAAGAGCTTATGGTGCAATGTAATCCAACGGTGCCGATGCCGCGTGACCTTATCGCGTGGTCTTTTTCATCGACATAATGATTTCGGCAAGGACCCGAACCGCAGTCTCCATCTGCTCGTTGCTGTATCCGCCTAAACCGAGGACGAGTCCTGGGCGGCCATTGCCCTCCGAATACATTGGAGACACAGCGCGCACGGCGACTCCAGCCTCCACGGCGCGTGACGCCAGCAGGACGTCATCGATACCGCGCGCTAGCCAGAGCACCAGGTGCATGCCCTGATCGCTTGGCTGCAGCCATCCAAGATCCTTGGGAATCCAGCGCGCGAGCATGCCTGCCAGCTGGTTTCGGCGGTCGGCGTATACCCCGCGAATGCGTCGGATATGCCGGTCCAGGTGACCTTCGGTGATGAACGCGGCGAGGACGTGCTGGTCGGCGCTTGGTGTATGCCGGTCCATCAATACGCGCGCACCGCAGAAGGCGGGCACCAAGACTTCTGGAACAATGGCGTAGCCAAGGCGCAGCGACGGAAACAGGATCTTGCTGAAGGTGCCGAGGTAGACGACGCGATCCGGCGCAAGTCCCTGCAGTGACGGAAACGGATGTCCGGCATAGCGCAGTTCACTGTCGTAGTCGTCCTCTACGATCCAGGCGCCGTTCTTCTTTGCCCAAGCCAGCAGCGCATTCCTGCGCCCCATGCTCATCGGCATTCCCAACGGATATTGGTGCGAAGGCGTGACGAATGCGGCACGCGCATCCTTTGCCATCGCCATGCCGGCGTCGACGTCGATGCCGGCATCGTCAACTGGGACGCGCACCATGCGATCCTGCCGCCCTGTGCTTTCGAGAATTCCGGTAATGCCCCGATAGGCGGGGTCTTCCACCCATGCGATGTCGGTGGCGCCCAGCAGCACCTGGCAGGCGACGTACAACCCTTGCTGGGTTCCCGCCGTGATGATGACTTGTTCAGCACTGCACTGTACCGAGCGCGACCTCCGCACATACTCTGCCACGGCTTCCCGCAGGACCTTGACGCCCTGAGGATCGTCATAGCCCGAGGGCGCGCCTGGTCCCCGGGCGCGGATGCGGTTGCCGAGTCGTCGCCACGCTGCATCGGGCGCTGCCGGGCCGCTGGGAACGGAAACGGCAAAGGGTACCGGCGGGAGCGGCTTGAATTGCTCCGCGACTTTGGCGAAGGCGGCTGCAGGCGCCGGAAGTGGGGTAGGCGTCGTGTTTGCCGCCGGCTTTTGCGAACCGCTGGCAGCTGGCCGCGATTGGGCCAGCGCGGAAGCGACTCGCGTGCCCGCCCTTGGTTGTGCATCGAGAAATCCCTCGGCGATCAGCTGTTCGTACGCCTCCATGACGGTGCCGCGCGCGATATCGAGCGCGCCCGCCAGCTGGCGGGTCGAAGGCAGAAGGTCGCCAGGTTTCAAGTTGCCGGTGCGTATTGCCTCGCGCAGGGCGTGCGTCAATTGGCGGCCGAGATGGCCGCTGGCACGGTCCAAGCCGCTGATGGGCGGCAAATCAACAGCTTGGGGGCGTCGCGGCATACGATTCTGGCCTGCTAAAATTGATCAATTGTGGATCTACATAGTAATCCAGAAAATAACCATAATCCAGATTGGATAACCAGCCATTACTGCCTGCAAAGGCATGAGCGTTGCAACCAGGTTAAAACCGGGAGAACTGACATGTATGTACCCACCCATTTCGATGAGCCTCGTATAGACGTGCTGCACGACCTCATCAGGCAACATCCCTTTGGAATACTGTTCACGCATGGCGCAAGTGGACTGGATGCCAACCATATTCCTTTTGAACTCGATCCCCAGCAGGGCGAGATGGGTGTGCTGCATGCCCATGTGGCGCGCGCCAATCCGGTGTGGAGGGACGTATCCGACGGCGATGAGGTACTGGTGGTGTTTCGCGTCGCCGATGCGTATGTTTCGCCCACTTGGTATCCGTCCAAGCATGAGTTCCACAAGCAGGTGCCCACCTGGAATTACGTGGTGGCTCATGCCTACGGACGCATCGCCATCCGCGACGATGAGCGCTTCGTGCGCGGCCTGGTTGCCCGCCTGACCCGAACCCATGAAGCGTCGCAGCCGACGCCGTGGAAGATGACGGACAGCTCCAAGGAGTACATTGACACGATGCTCAAGGCCATCGTCGGTCTGGAGATCGAAATCACGCGCCTTGTGGGCAAGTCAAAACTGAGCCAGAACAAAGAAGTGCGTGACATCCGTGGCGTCGGCGAGGCGCTCAAGGCCCAAGGTGATCGTGTGATCGGTGACGCCATGCTGGCTTGTGCCGACGCCAAGTCGCCATGAATTTTCTACCTGTTTGCAATCAGAGCTCACGGTTCGGTCGACGTCGGCTTTCACCTGAAAGACGTCAATGCCGTGCCGAAGACCCGGGAACGAGATCCTAACCTGTTGGCGCTGGCTGCAGAATGCCGGATGCATGGCCGGCGCGATTACAGAAATGAGCCCGTCCGGTAGAAAACCATTGTTGCCATACATATCGATATTTTCAACTGAAAGCGAACAATAAAGTCTGTCGGGGCAACCGCGATTTTTAAATTTTCAGTCAAAACGGACAACATAGTCTGTCGAGCCCTTTGTGGGCGCGCTTTGCTAGGGTAAGCCGGCGGGGTGGCAAGGCAGGTGCCTCCCTGTGTTTCACTCCTGGCCAGCAAAAATTCTCTTTGTCGCAGGGAGCAGGCAAGTATATTCGGCAAAAAATCGCGGACATGGATCAGAGCATGATCCATGTCCCTTCGGATTCGCGGGCCTGCGTTGAACAGGTCGGTAGTCCGGTGCGCAGTTGTCAGGCGTGTTTCCCTTGCGGCCCCAAGGCTTGCCTGCCTGCCGCGCTGTCGAGGCTGACCGGGCCGGCGCCGAAGTAGGCGATGTTGAGCAAGCCTCCCACCAACATGATGTTCTTGAGGAAGTGGATCATCTGGTTCTGATCCGCAAAATTGTGGTGGAAGAAAATCGCTGTCGCCAACGTGAACAAGGCCATCAAGGGGGCAACCAGGCGCGTGCGGTATCCCAGCAGGAGCAAGGCGCCGCCGCCGGCTTCCATCAGCACCGCGATGGCAAAGCCCAATCCGGCCAGCGGCAAGCCGACGCTGGCGATGTAGCCGACGGTAGCTTCATAGGAAGTCAGTTTTCCGAGGCCGCTCATGATGAAGGGGGCGCCGATGAGGATACGTCCGATCAAAGGCAGGTATTTGTTAGGTGTGGACATGATGTGCTCCTTAAAGAAAATGAAAGATAAGAAATAAAAAGCAAGAAATAAAAAATGGGAAAATCAAGCTGCATCAACAAGAACAACTTCCGCATCGTCGATTGCTGCGACGACGATCTTTGAAACATCCTTGGCCGCGATGCCGTCGCGTGCATCGAGGCGCAATCCGTTAACTGAAACCGCGCCGCGCGCGACCACCAGGTAGCCGTGGCGGGAAGCGCCGATTTCATACCCGATGGACTGGCCGCGTGTGATCGTTGCGCCAAGCACGCGCGCGTCGGCTTCGATGGCAATCGCTTCCTTGTCGCCAGGCAGGCCGCTCGCCAGCACTACCCAGCGATTGGCCCGTTCGGCCTTGGGAAAAGGCTTGGCCGACCAGCGCGGCGCGATGCCGAGGCGACGTGGACGCAGCCAGATCTGGAAAAGCTTCAGCGGCCCGCTGCCGGGATTGGTTTCCGAGTGGCGGATGCCGCTGCCCGCGGAAAATGCCTGGACGTTGCCCGCGGCAATCTGGCCGCGTCCGCCGGTCGTGTCTGTATGTTCGAGCAGACCCTCTCTGACATAGGTCACGATTTCCATGTCGCGATGGCCATGCATGGGAAATCCTGTGCCGGGCGCGACTTCGTCGTCGTTCAAGACCACCAGGCTCCCCAATGGCTCGTGAGCCGCATTGTTATGCCCGTGCAGCGCGAAATGATGCTTGGCCTTCAGCCAGGTCAAGTCGCTGCCGGCGAGTGAATCCAGATTTCGAATTTGCAGCATGTTGCTCTCCAAGAATCGCCAAGTAGGTGTGCTCTTATTGCCAAGTGCCGTTGCACCTTGCCTTGCGAGTTGATGAAGCCATCATAGTCCAGCAACAAACCGGGATTAATGGGTTGAAATAGAATGGATATTTGTCGAAAATAGAAAAATAAATGGAATCAACCAATGGGGGCGGGTATGACACCAATCAATGACCTGAATAACCTTGTCTTTTTCGCAAAGGTCGTCGATGCCGGCAGCTATTCCGCTGCAGCCGAGGCGCTCGGCATGCAGACCTCCAAGCTGAGCCGGCGCGTCAGCGCGCTGGAAGCGGAGCTGGGGGTGCGCTTGCTCAACCGCACTACGCGCAAGCTTTCCCTGACCGAGATCGGCAAGACCTTTTATGGCCATTGCGTGGCCTTGATCGCGGAAGCGCAGTCGGCAAAAGACGCCGTGCACCAGACGCTATCGTCGCCGCAGGGATTAATACGCATGAGCTGCCCGGTCGGACTTCTCCAGGGCGGCCTGGCCGACATCCTCGCCAAGTTCCTGGCTGCCGAACCGCAGGTACGCATCGCGCTCGACGCGACCAATCGCCGCGTCGATGTCGTCGATGAAGGAATCGACATCGCCATTCGTGTCAGGGTGCCGCCGCTGGAAGACTCGGACCTCGCCATGCGCGCCTTCGGGCCATCGAAAATGATCCTGGTCGCCAGCCCCAAGCTGGTGCTCCGGCATGGCATGCCTGCGCAACTGGCGGACCTGGCAAAAATGCCTATCGTCGCCATGGGCTATGCCGGCGACAAGGTCACCTGGCGTTCTCAAGACAAGGATGGCAATTCCGAAGAACTCGTGCACACGCCGCGCCTGCACACGGACGACCTGCTCACGCTACGCGCCGCTGCATTGCAAGGCATAGGCGTCGCCTATATGCCTGCGCTAGCGGTGGTGGAAGAATTGGAAACCGGCACGCTGATCAGGCTGCTGCCGCAATTAAGCGCGCGCTCGGGCATCATCCACGCCGTATTTCCGTCACGGCGCGGGATGATTCCAGCTGTCAGGACCTTGCTCGATTTCCTTGCTGCGGAGCTGGCGGAGGATTCCTGGCATCCT
This sequence comes from Collimonas sp. GW821-FHT07E08, assembly GCF_059418905.1. Taxonomy (NCBI): domain Bacteria; kingdom Pseudomonadati; phylum Pseudomonadota; class Betaproteobacteria; order Burkholderiales; family Oxalobacteraceae; genus Collimonas; species Collimonas sp. GW821-FHT07E08. The sequence continues at coordinate 68,143 of NZ_JBWKQR010000019.1, forward strand.
TTGGTGCGGGAGGGCAAGGAAACGTAGGCAAGCGTATAGCAATTATTCATCTTGTTGAAACCGGATATGATCGATTTTCTCGCACTGCCCGCTGTTCAACCCGACCGATCTCAAATCAGATCCCGCATGCCCGTTCGAGGTGGCCGTCCTCGCGGAAGGTCTCCAATTGGATTGATGGTTATAGCCAAGCGGCGAGGCAGATGCCGGACTATTTCAAGGGAGCAGATCAATTCCTACCTGTCAAAACTGTCAGTTCTTATTTCCCGAAACCGACATATATTGAATTTGCTAGGTATTTGCTAAATATTTGTTGTCATCCCTCCATCGAAACTAAAGGAAGCAGCCATGACTAAATCAAATAGCAATCACGAGCAAGGATTGAAATTGAATCTTTCCGATGCACAACGCGAAGAATTGGTGCGATTCATTACTGAAAACGGTCACGCAAAACTGGACATTGATCTTTTATTTGAAGGCAATGTTTCGGCTAAAACGATTGCTCCAGTCGCTGTATTGGTAGGCAATGCCATCTAATTCCGTGCCGGTTAGTCGAGGCGTGCCGGATGTGCGTATTCGACGAGAAGAATTCGGGTACGTATTAGCATTTGGCACAGGAGAAATAGGTTTTTATAACGACGAAGTCGCCTCCCGATTGCTGCACGGCGCGGCGCGGGAAGAACTTGAACCCTATAGATTGCATGCCATTCCGGTACGCGACGAATTTCACCTGAGCGCCCCGTTGATCGTATGGTTCGAAATCACCCGTTCGTGCAACTTGTCATGCCGGCACTGTTATATTGAAGCCGGGAAGCCCAGGAAAAATGAGTTATCGACGCCTGAGATTTTCAATGCATTGGATCAGTTAAAAGCAGCAGGTGTCTTTGCATTGGTGCTGGTCGGCGGCGAGCCGATGCAACATCCTGATTTTTTGCAAATACTCAATTACGCACATGCGTTGGGCTTTGTCATCTCGATAGCGACAAATGGCGCTTATATCACCCAAGAATTAATCGATGTTCTGCCGCGAGAAGAATGCGTGGTCAGCGTCAGCATCGACGGCATGGCATTTCATAAGGAAATGCGCATTCGCTCTACCTGGGAAGATTTGCGCGAACGCATACTTCTGCTTCGCAAGAACAATATTCCAACCGCCATCATGTCGACGCAAGCGGATCGCAATGTCGAGGAACTGCACTCGATTTTAGCGTTTGCGCGTGAGAACCTGTGTTTCTTCGGATCGACGCCATTTAGTCCAATTGGACGCGGACGATTCTTTGCCGAATACCAGCCGAAACCCGATATCGTCGAGCAAGCTGCCCAGCTTTATATCGCCGACAAGCGTCACGACCAAATCATGAACGATACCGTGGGATTGTGCGTTGCCAAGTTCCTCGACGAATGCCATCGCATCGCGCAAGCGACCGGGCGTGAATTTTGCGGCGTCGCGATGGCATATCTGCTAAGCGATGGCTCGCTTTATCCATGTTCGATTTGCGCCTCGAATGAAAAATTCGGCGCCGGCAACATACGCGACAAATCATTCAAACATATTTGGGAAAACTCGTTCAGCGGAATTCGTCAATTTACCTACGACAAATTCAAGGAATGTCCGAATTGCGAACTGTCCCGCGATCCATACTATTGCACCTCGCGCTGTCCCGTGATGGCAGAAGTGCATACGGGCGATGAATTGGGTTGCGGCGCCACGCCGTTTATCAAAGCAAGCTTGAAGAGACGAACGCAGTTATTGCAAACAGAGTTTCCGGAACCGGCTGGCGATTAGCGTCGATAGCATGAAGCGAACGATACCCGTCATTTCCAGCATCGGCACTGGACAGACTGAGTTGTCCGCATACGATGACGCCTTGTGGAAGGCCGGGATTGGCAACTGCAACCTGATCCCGCTCTCCAGCGTCATCCCACCGGCGTGGGCGCCGCGCAGCAACGCCCGACTCGACTTTATTCCCCGCTGGGGCAACCGTTTATATGTAGTGCAAGCAATGTGCACGGCGGGCGACAATGCACGCATTGGGCTTGCCGCCGGCATCGGGTGGGCGATATTCGATCATGGAGGCGGAGTATTCGTGGAACATCACGCGGTTTCGTCCGATGCAGATCATGCGTTACGGGATGTCGAACGACAAATCGCGCTTTCAATCGATGATCTTTGCCATCGGCGCGATGCGCTTCCTGTGATTCAGGGAAAAATGACCACATCGACTACTGCGCACGTTCCTAGCTGCGCATTGGTGGTCGCCGTGTTCAAGGAAGAGGATTGGTGAGAAATCCGATCATGGATATTCGCAATAGGATCGACACAACAGGCAACGAACCCATTTCCTATGACGAACATGGCGACATCCCGTTCGAGCTGCCGTTCCGCCAAATCGAAGCAAAAGATATCAGCCTTTATCTACAACTCGATACCACGGTCGGCAAGAAAACTTGCCGGCAAGCGTGCGCCCATTGCTTCTACATCAACCAGCCCGAGGCGGCCAATCGTTCAATCGACTTGCTAGAAGGAAGACGCATCATGGACGACCTTGGCAATCAAGGTTATCGCGTCTTTCCCATGATCTCGGACAGTTTCAGCGCCAACGGTGCATTTTTGCGACTATTCGGCAATACGCATAACCGCGACTTTCATCAAGAGCACGATTGCAAACCGACTAAAACCATGCAGAGGGGCGATATGTGGACCAGCGGCGCCCCGCTGCTGGACGCTAACTGGAAAGATTATTTGTGGACCGGCATCGAAAACGGCTTTGGCAATGTCACCATCACCTTTCATGGTGTCCTGGATGAAAACTTGACGCTCATGCCGGCCCGCACTTATCCAATCAAAGGGGTATTTCACGGACAGGATTGCGAACGGGTCATGGCGCGCATCCACGAATTCAACGCCGAACTGGATGCCGCCAGTCGGCAGCCGCTAAACATCAATCTTGGCGTAACAATCGGCAAGCATAATCACGGCCGCGAGCACTTGATCCGATATGTGCAATATTTTTCAAAGTGGCGTATTTCAGTATTGCGCTTTAATACATTCCACGATCATGGATGGCGATTGCCGCATCTGCCGTTAACGAGAGATGAAATTGCGCAGTGGTATCGAGATTTGAAGTGGGTACATGAGAATCTGCCTCTCGATTTCCAACTTGGCGTCGACGAGGATTTCGGTAGCAATGGCATTGGCGTGATGGATTTTCCTCCACATGTCGGCTGGTGCCGCGCCGGACGGCAGCTTTTCGCTATCGTTCCCGACACGCCGGAGGAAATTGGCGTGAGCGAATTCAGCCGCAAAGAAAAGATCGGATCGATAGCGGCATGCGTCGATGCGTTCAAACCTATCGTCGGCAAGTTGGTGCGCGAAACGCCATTGCGATTTGGCGCACCCCGCTATCATCTGGAGTTTTTTTATGACGTCATTGACGAACTGACCCGCAAGCGACTGAATGGAAGCTACCAGGATGGCTGCTTTGCGGCGGAAATGCTCCAGGAACAAAAGGGCAAGCTGTAAATAGTGCTATTCGCTATTCGACAGTAACCGACTTGGCCAAATTACGCGGCTTATCCACATCCGTCCCCCGCGCCAGCGCCGTGTGATACGCCAGCAGCTGCAGCGGCACCACATGCAGGATAGGCGACAGCAGGCCATAGTTTTCCGGCAGCCGGATCACGTGCACGCCATCGCTCGACCTGATATGCGAATCGGCATCGGCAAAAACGTAGAGCTGGCCGCCGCGGGCGCGCACTTCCTGCATGTTCGATTTGAGTTTCTCGATCAGCGTATCGTTCGGCGCCACAGTCACCACCGGCATTTCCTCTGTCACCAGCGCCAGCGGGCCGTGCTTGAGTTCGCCGGCGGCGTAGGCTTCGGCGTGGATGTAGGTGATTTCCTTGAGCTTCAGCGCGCCTTCCAGTGCGATCGGGTAGTGGATGCCGCGGCCCAGGAACAGGGCGTTTTCCTTGCGGGCGAAGGCTTCGGCCCAGGCCACGATGTGCGGCTCTAGCGCCAGCACGCTTTGCAGCGCCGCAGGCAGGTGGCGTACCGCTTTCAGGTGGGCGGCTTCTTCTTCGTCGCTGAGCCGGCCTTTGCTCTGCGCCAGCGCCAGGGTCAGCAGGAATAGTGCGACCAGCTGGGTGGTGAAGGCCTTGGTCGAGGCGACGCCGACTTCGACGCCGGCGCGGGTGATGTAAGCCAGCGCGCATTCGCGCACCATGGCGCTGGTGGCGACGTTGCAGATGGTCAGCGTATGTTGCATGCCCAGGGCGCGGGCGTGCTTGAGCGCGGCCAGGGTGTCGGCGGTTTCGCCGCTTTGGGTGATGGTGACCACCAGCGAATTTGGGTTCGGCACGCTGTCTCGGTAGCGGTATTCGCTGGCGATTTCGACGTTGACCGGGATCTTGGCGATCGATTCGATCCAGTATTTTGCAGTCAGGCCGGCGTAATAGCTGGTGCCGCAGGCCAGGATCAAGACCGAATCGATCTGCTTGAACACGTTGAATGCACCGTCGCCGAACAGTTCCGGCATGATGGCGGTGACGCCTTCGAGGGTGCTGGCGATCGCTCGCGGCTGTTCGAAAATTTCCTTTTGCATGTAGTGCTGGTACGGGCCCAATTCAACCGCGCTGCTGTAGGCATGCACGGTCTTGACTTCGCGTTCCACCGCTTTGCCGGCGGCGTCGACGATCCAGACGCGCTGCAGCTGCAGGTCGACCACGTCGCCTTCTTCCAGGTAAATGATCTGGTCGGTGGTGCCGGCCAGCGCCATGGCGTCGGAGGCGACGAAGTTCTGGCCTTTGCCGATGCCGACGATCAATGGCGAACCCTGGCGGGCGGCGACTACGCGATGCGGTTCGTCGACGCAGAACACGGCGATCGCATAGGCGCCGGCCAGGCGTTTCACGGCCTGCTGCACGGTGGCGAACAGGTCGCCGTTATACATGTGCTCGACCAGGTGGGCGATGACCTCGGTGTCGGTCTGGCTTTCGAAGTGATAACCGGCGGCCTGCAGTTCGGCGCGCAGTTCGTCGTGGTTTTCGATGATGCCGTTGTGGACCAGGGCGATGCGGTCGCGCGAGAAATGCGGATGGGCATTGTGGGTGGCCGGCGCGCCGTGGGTGGCCCAGCGCGTGTGCGCAATGCCGGTGAAACCCGACAGGCTGGCTTTCTCGACCTGGAATTCCAGGTCGGCCACGCGTGATGTGCTGCGCGAACGCTGCAATTTTCCATCCATGTGCAAGGCGACGCCGCAAGAATCGTAACCGCGGTATTCGAGCCGCTTCAATCCTTCCAGCAGGATGGGCGTGACATTAATCTGGGCAACTGCTGCGACGATACCGCACATGGCTTTCCTCGGTGATTGGGTGAATGAATGAATCTTAAGCTAACATTTATGAAATTAGATTCCAAAGTTTTGTTATATATGGATAAATATTTCATCATGTAAACGATGTGAAATATTATTTCATTTATACTTAGATTTATTTAATAAACTGCATATAGTTATGGATATCGTTCTGGACGAACTGGACAAGCGGATTTTGAATGCCTTGCAGGCCGACGCCGCCCAAACCAACCATCAGCTGGCGCAGCTGGTGCACGCCTCGCCGCCGACCTGCCTGCGGCGGGTCAAGCGGCTGACCGATGCCGGCATCATCCTGCGCCAGGTGGCGATCGTGGCGCCGGACAAGGTCGGCGCCGGCCTGACCGCGATTGTCGAAGTCACGCTGGATAACCAGGCTGCTGAACGCTTGCAGGAATTTGAAGCGCTGGCGGCCAGCGAACCGGCGCTGCTGCAATGCTACCGGGTGTCGCCGGGGCCGGATTTTGTGCTGGTGATGCAGGTGGCTGACATGGCTGCCTACCATGCGCTGGCGCACCAGCTGTTTGCCGCGCAAAAGAATGTGCGCAACGTGCGTACGTATTTCTCGGTCCACCGCAGCAAGTTCGATACCCGGCTCGCGGTATAAAAAAACGCCGGTCGAAACCGGCGTTTACCCATCTCGTTTATTTCTTCAGCTTGACCGGCCGTTGCCAGCCGTCGATGGTGACCTGGCGCGCGCGCGAGATGGTCAGCTTGCCTTCCGGCGCGTCCTTGGTCAGCGTGGTGCCGGCGCCCAGGGTGGCGCCTTTGCCGACGCGCACCGGCGCCACCAGCTGGGTGTCGCTGCCGATGAAAGCGTCGTCTTCGATGATGGTGCGCGATTTGTTGGCGCCGTCGTAGTTGCAGGTGATGGTGCCGGCGCCGATATTGACGCGCGAACCCACCGTGGCGTCGCCGATGTAGGCCAGGTGGTTGGCTTTGCTGTGGGCGGCGACCTGGCTGTTTTTCACTTCGACGAAATTGCCGATATGGACGTCTTCGCCTAGCTCGGTGCCAGGACGCAGGCGCGCATAGGGGCCGATCTGGGAAGCTGCGCCGATCACCGCATCTTCGATGTGGCTGAAGGGTTTGATGCTGGCGCCGCGGCCGATGCGGGCATTCTTGACGATGCAATAGGCGCCGACGGTTGCGCCGTCTTCTATGCTGACTTCACCTTCGAAGACGCAGCCGACATCGATGCTGACGTCGCGGCCGCAATCCAGCGTGCCGCGCACGTCCAGCCGGGCCGGATCGAGCAGGGTGACGCCCTGTTCCAGCAAGCGCTCGGCGATGGCGCGCTGGTGGATGCGCTCCAGTTCGGCCAGCTGCAGCTTGCTGTTGACGCCCAGCGTTTCGGCTACGGCCGCCGGCTGGGCCGATACCACCGGCGTGCCGTCGGCGACGGCGCTGGCGACGATATCGGTCAGGTAGTATTCGCCTTGCGCATTATTGTTGGACAGGCCGGCCAGCCATTTCTTGAGCTGCACGGTGGGCGCGACCATGATACCGGTATTGCATTCGCGGATTGCCTGCTGTTCCGGTGTCGCGTCTTTTTGCTCGACGATGCTGACGATCTTGCCGTGCTCGCGGACGATGCGGCCGTAGCCGGTCGGATCCGGCAGGTCTACCGTCAGGACCGCCAGCTTGTCGTTGCCGGCGCTGTCGACCAGCCGTTGCAGCGTGCTGCTGGCGATCAGCGGCACGTCGCCGTACAGCACCAGCGTAGGCACGGCGTCATCCAGGTGCGCGGCGGCTTGCGCCACCGCATGGCCGGTGCCCAGCTGCGGCTCCTGCCTGGCGAACACCAGGTCGGCGGCTGCCAGCGAACTTGGCACGGCGTCGCCGCCATGGCCGTAGATGATGCACAAGGTGGTGGGCGACAGGGTGCGCGCCGCCTCGATCACGTGCGACAGCAGCGGTTTGCCCGCCAGCGGGTGCAATACTTTCGGTAGTGCGGACCGCATGCGCTTGCCCATGCCGGCAGCGAGAATGACAACGTTCATAGTGGACAGAGAAAGAATAGGTGGCAAATTTTATCACGCGCGGCAACCGGAAATTCAGCGCCGGCGCTGCCTGCATGACAATGTGGTGAAGGTGGGCAGGTTGTTGCGGCGACAAGAAAAATCGCCTCAACGCCGCGTCTGCAGCGTTGAGGCGATGTCCTGTCGACAGTATCGGTCAAAGGCCGGGATTAATAGCGTTGCCAGAATCCGCCCGAGAAAGCCCAGCTGTTGCCGTTGCGGACCCAATGTCCCGGCGCCCAGAAATAACCGTCGCGGCGCGCTTCCCAATGGCCGTTGACCCAGTCGTGGCGGCCGTTGTTCCAGCGCCAGTAGCCGCCGATCCAGACATGGCTGGGGCTAGGCGCCGGTGTCATGACTTCAATCCGAGGCGGCGGCGGGGCGACGTTGATCACCACCGGCGGCGCGCTATAGGTATTGTTGAGCGCTACCCAGCGGCCGCCATGGAATACCCACTGGCCGCCTTCGTTGGCCCAATAGGCGTGCTGGTAAACCATGTTCTGGCGCGCCTGTTCCCAGTGGCCGTTATTCCAGGCGTAACGGTTGTTTTCCCACTTCCAGTGGCCAGGGATCCAGTAGGAATCCGGGTAGGGTGCTGGCGGCGCCACTTCCTCCAGCGGCGCCGGCGGCGCTTGCACTACTTTGACTTCGCGGTATTCGACGCGGGTGCGCGGCGGTTCGACCACGCAGCCTGCCAGGGACAGGGTGGCGGCTGCCACGGCTGACAATACAAGATAACGTTGAAAACGACGACGGTTCATTTATATCTCCCAGAAAAAGATCCTGGGTATTAAACGGTTTGCCGTACGGAATGAATACAGGGATTACAAATACTTGCAATTCGCCGGCTATCCGCGCCGCCCGCTCAGGCTTCGTCCTTGACGTCGGTGCTAGGACCGTTTTTCTTGACCGCGTCGATGCCGGCGTCGCGGGCGCTGGTGGTGCTGTACATCTGGCTGCTGCCGATGACCTGGTGATTGGCGGCTTTCAGGTTGAAATAGAACTTGCCGTTGGAAGCCTGGTTGCGGCTGTAGCGGTCGTCCTGGGTGCTGTTGCTCTGGACCGAGGCGATGCCGTTCTCGGCGGATGCCTTGGCGACGTACATTTCACTGTTCAGCACGACTTCGCCGTTGCTGGAGTAGAGCAGGAAATAGAACTGTCCATCCACCGACTTCTTGAGTACATAGGACCCTGCCATTGCGCGTCTCCTGATAAGTTGCCGGCCAGGCGGCGCAGTTCGCTGAATCTGCTCAGCTGGTTGTACTGGTCGCCGCTGGTCCGCTTTGATTATATAGCCGGGCGGGGAAATCGATGGATTAGTCTGCCGGCCGCAACGGGATGATGCTGGCAACGGTTGCCGGCGTCGAGCAAGGATCGTCGTCAAACGCGATATCGCCGTTGGGATCGGCGATGCCGTCGGCTTTCAGGTCGGCAAAGCCGAACAGGTTGCGGTCCATCAGGTGCGACGGCGCTACCGTCGACAGCGAAGAGAAGATGTTTTCCACCCGGCCCGGGAATTTCTTTTCCCATTCGCGCAGCATGCCCTTGATCTGCTTGCGCTGCAGGTTTTCCTGGCTGCCGCACAGGTCGCAAGGGATGATGGGGAACTGCTTGACCTCGGCATAGCGGCTGAGGTCGGCTTCCTTGACGTAGGCCAGCGGCCGGATCACGATCTGCTTGCCGTCGTCCGATTGCAGCTTGGCCGGCATGCTCTTCAGCTTGCCGCCGAAGAACATGTTCAGGAAGAAGGTTTCCATGATGTCGTCGCGATGGTGGCCGAGGGCGACCTTGGTCGCGCCCAGTTCGGTGGCGACCCGGTACAGGATGCCGCGCCGCAGGCGCGAGCACAGCGAGCAGGTGGTCTTGCCTTCCGGGATCAGGCGCTTGACGATGCTGTAGGTATCCTGGTTTTCGATATGGTAGGCGACTCCCAGCTTGTCCAGGTAGGCCGGCAGGATGTGGTCCGGGAAATTCGGCTGCTTCTGGTCCAGGTTCACCGCGACGATCTCGAAATTGATCGGCGCCCGTTCGCGCAAGGTCATCAGGATATCCAGCAGGGCGTAGCTGTCCTTGCCGCCGGACAGGCAGACCATTACCTTGTCGCCGTCTTCGATCATGTTGAAATCGCCGATCGCCTGGCCGACCTGGCGGCACAGGCGCTTGTGCAGCTTGTTGTTTTCGTGCGCGATTTTCTCCACGCTGCGGCTGCCGGGAACGTTGGCTGCGGCGTCGGCCGGCGCCACGGCTGTGATGGGGTCTTGCATAAGGACTTCCTGCTTCAATAGGTCATTCATGATGATTGCGCGCTCAGGCTTTCGGTTTGATCCGGAATACCTCGACGCCCACCGAGTGGCAGTCGGAATAGGCATCGGGTTTTTCCGAGGAGACCCGCACTGCGCGCACTTTCGGATGCTGCAGCAAGGCGTTGGCGAGGTCGTCGCACAAGGTTTCCTGCAAATGGATATGGCCTTGCGCCATGCGCTTGGCCACGGTGTTGCGCATGAAATTGTAATCCAGCACCTCATCCATATGGTCTTTGCTGGGCGTCGACAGGGCCAGCGGTACAAACAGGTCGACATTGATCAGCGCGCGCTGCTCGCCTTTTTTTTCAAATTCGTAGACGCCGATATTGATCTGCACTTCGTAGTCGCGCAGGAACAGGCGGCGGCAATCGCTAAGGTCGGGATGGATGAGTGCGGAGGGCATGGTGTTTTCAGTGAGGGTGGGACTGCTGGCTGTGAGCCGCAGCGTGGTCCCGTGGGTGAGGATACAAATGTTGGCCGCCATCGACCAGCAGCGTGCTGCCGGTAATGGCGGAGGAGGCGGCGACGAAACAGACGGTCGCCGCAATGTCTTCTAAAGTCGCGGGTGGCTTCGACGAGCCTCCGGTCGCGGCCAGCGAAGGCGCTATCGCGACCACCCGCAGCTGCGGCGCAAAAGCCTGCGCCAGCAAGGCAGTGGCGCTATGCAGCGCCGCCTTGGACAGCGTATACGACAGGAAATCGGGCTGCGGGTTGAACAGCTTCTGGTCCAGCAGGTTGATGACCACCGCCTGCGCGCCGCCGCTCTTGAGCGTCGCCGCATGCAGCGCTTGCGCCAGCAGCAGCGGCGCGGCCAGGTTGCTTTGCATGTGGCGTTCCAGGACCGCCGCGGAAAAACCGGCGGGGCTGTCCTGTTCCACGTGGCTGGCGTTGTTGACGATGCAGCGGACGTTGCCGAGTTCTGCCGCCACGCTTGGCAGCAGCGCATGGATCTCGGTTTCCTTGCTCAACGTGCACCGGATCGTCATCGCCTGCGCTCCCAGCGCCTGGCAATCCGGCAGCAGCGCCGACAGCGCCGCCGGCACGGCGTCATCCTGGTAATGCAGCGCCAGGTCCCAGCCCTGCCGCGCCAGCGCCAGCGCAACGGCGCGGCCGACCGGACTGGCGGCGTCGGTGACAAGGGCTACGGATCGGATCGGCGTGGTAAGCATGGTTAACTAGTCATTATTGCTGGGCAGGGTTCCTTGGGGCGGCATGGCCGGGCCTTATTTCCCCTGTTTTGCACGGTTTCATCGGCGTTGCTTGCTTTCGCCTGGACGATATCTTCTACAATAGCGCCATGCAACTGCAATTACCCGAAGCTTCGGTCGAAGCACAGCGCGCATCGCGCCTGTTACACAATCTGATCGCCACTGATATCCGCCGGCAGCATGGCTGGATTTCATTCGCGCGTTATATGGAACTGCTGCTGTACGCGCCCGACCTCGGTTATTACAGCGGCGGCGCGGCAAAATTGGGCAAAGACGGTGATTTTACAACCGCGCCCGAGATTACGCCGCTTTTTGGCGCGACTTTGGCCCATTTGACAACAGAATTGCTGCGTTCTTCGCCAGCGCTGCAGCCCCGGATCCTGGAATTCGGCGCCGGCAGCGGCCAGCTGGCCCACGACATCCTGACCGAGCTGGCAGCCAGCGCCGATGGCGCCGGCTTGCTGCAAGCGTATTACATCGTCGAATTATCGGCTGAACTGCGGGCCCGCCAGCAGCTGAAACTGCAGGCGTTTCCGCAGGTGCAATGGCTGGATCGTTTGCCCGAAGCGTTTTCCGGGGTCGTGATCGGCAACGAAGTGCTGGATGCGATGCCGGTAGAACTGGTGTTGCGCGGCGAGCAAGGCTGGCTGCAGCGCGGGGTTGGCCTGGCTGAAACCGGCGTCGACGGCGAGGATGGCCAATTTGTCTACATTGACCGCCCGGCTGAACCGGCCCTGGTTGCGCAGATTCCTGATGCCGAGTCGCTGACGGTCGGCCACCTGACCGAAGTGCATCCGGTGGCGGTCGGATTCATGCATTCGCTGGGCAGCATGCTGAAGGCGGGGCAGGGCGGGGTCGCGCTATTTTTCGACTATGGTTTCCCGGCCGCGGAATATTATCTGCAGCAGCGCGACCAGGGCACGTTGATGTGCCATTACCGGCACCACGCCCATCCCGATCCGTTTTACATGCCGGGTTTGCAGGATGTCACCGCCCACGTCGATTTCACGGCGATGGCGCTGGCGGCTCTTGATAGCGGGCTGGATTTGCTGGGCTACAGCAGCCAGGCGGCGTTCCTGCTGGAAGCCGGCATCGGCAAGCTGCTGCTGCGCACGCCGCCGGAGGATGCGATGGCTTACCTGCCGCAAGCCAATGCCTTGCAAAAACTGGTATCGCCGGCCGAGATGGGCGAGTTGTTCAAGGTCCTGGCGGTCGGCATCCACGCCGGGTTGCCGGAACGTTTTTCCACTCACGACCGCAGCCACCGGCTATGACCGTGCAACCTGAAAGCGCCGCATGATCCGCTGGATGCTGGTGATCTTCATCGCCGTCATCGTATTCTCCAGCGCCTTGCCCTGGCTGGAAAAGCTCGGGCTCGGCCGCTTGCCCGGCGACCTGCGGTTTACCCTGTTCGGCAGGAAATTCTCCTTGCCGTTTGCCTCGACCATCCTGCTGTCGACGGTATTGTTCCTGCTGGTACGGCTACTTTAGTCAATCAAGTGTCCATCAATTCGTTGAACACGCCGGGCGGCCGCGCGATCACTGCGCGGTCCTGGTAAGTCACGACCGGCCGCTGCAACAGTTTCGGATGCGCGGCGAGCGCTTGCAGCAGTGTCGCGTCATCGGCCTGGGCCAGGTTAAGCGCCGCATATTCGGCTTCGTTGTCGCGCACCATGGCGCTGACCGGACCGCCCAGCTGCTTGTGCAGGGTTTTCAGCTGCGCCAGGGTCAGCGGCGTTTTCTGGTAATCGACGACTTCCAGCTTGAGCTGGTGTTCATTGCTGTATTGCTCGGCGAGGGCCAGGGCTTCGCGCGATTTCGAGCAGCGCGGGTTGTGATAGATCTTGATCATGTCGGCTCCTGAGTGGGTTCATCCAGCGGCAACACTTCGTCGTCCCAGCCGCTGGCGGGCATGTCTTCGCGCAAGATGCGGTCGTGCGCAAACATTTCTTCCAGTTCCTCGCGCGCTTTTTTGGCGATCGAGACGATTTCCTGCTGGTTTTTCTGGTGCGGGTACATATCGTGCAGGGTTTGCAGGTTGTGGGCGCGGAATTTCATCGCTGCCTGGCGCGCCCGGTAGGCGCCGAAACCCATCGTGCGCAGCGCCTGCCGTCCGAGCTGCAGGGCCGATTCGAAAGTCTCGCGCTCGATCACGGTCACGCCCAGGTCCATCAAGTCGAAATAGTGCGAAACGTTGCGCGCCCGCGCGATGATCGGCAGGTCGGGAAATACGTGGCGTACCGCCGCGACCAGCTTCAGGCTGCCTTCGATGTCGTCCAGCGCCACCACCAGCAGCCGCGCCTTGGCGATGCCGGCGGCGTGCATCAGGTCCATGCGGGTGGCGTCGCCGTAGAATACCTTGAAGCCGAATTTGCGCAGCAGGTCGATCTGGTCGGGATCGTGGTCGAGCACGGTCAGGCCGATCTTGTTGGCATGCAGCAGGCGGCCGATGATCTGGCCGAAGCGGCCGAAGCCGGCGATGATCACCGGGTTTTCATTGTCGTCGATTTCGTCGTCGGGACGCTTCATCGCATTCAGGAAATACGGCGCGATGAGTTTGTCATAGGCCACCAGCAGCAGCGGCGTGGTCACCATCGACAGCGCCACCACCACCACCAGGATCGACGAGGTTTCCTGGGAAAACACGCGGGCGGCGGCGGCGGCGCCGAACACCACGAAAGCGAATTCGCCGCCTTGCGACAGCAGCGCCGCAAACAGGAACTGCTGGGCGCGGGCGATCTGGAACACCTTGCTGAGCAGGTACAGGACCGCCAGCTTGATCGCCAGGAAACCAGCCACCAGGCCCAGGATCAGCCACGGCTGGCTGAGCAGCAGGCCGAAGTCGACCGACATGCCGACGGCGATGAAGAACAGTCCCAGCAGCAGGCCCTTGAACGGCTCCAGGTCGGTTTCCAGCGCATGGCGGTATTCGGAATCGGCCAGCAGCACGCCGGCCAGGAAGCTGCCCAGCGCCATCGACATGCCGACCGATTCCATCAGCAGGCCGATCGCTATCACCAGCAGCAGCGCAAAGGCAGTGAATATTTCACGCAGTCCGGTGCGGGCAATCATGCGCATCAAGGGCCGCACCAGGTAACGGCCGCCGATGATCAGCGTAGCGATCACCGCCACCACCTTGAGGCCGCCGATCCAGCCTTGGCCGCTGCCGTGGGCGGCGGCGACGCCGAGCAGCGGCACGATGGCGATCATGGGAATGGCGGCGATGTCCTGGAACAGCAGGATCGCAAAGCCGGCGCGGCCGGCCGGCGTGCTGTTGATCTTGCGTTCGTTGATGGTTGCCAGGGCGATCGCGGTGGACGACAGCGACATGCCGAGCGCGGCGATCAGCGCGGTTTTCCAGTCGACCCCGGCGGCTACGGCGGCGCCGAACAGCGCCAGCGAAACCGTCACCACCTGGGCCGTGCCCCAGCCGAAAATCGAACGCCGCAGCGACCACAGCCGCTTGGGTTCGAGTTCCAGGCCGATCATGAACAGCAGCAGCACCACGCCGAATTCAGAGAAATGCAGGATGTCTTCGACATTGTCGATCAGGCGCAGGCCCCAGGGACCGATCGCCATGCCGGCCAGCAGGTAGCCCAGCACCGCACCCAGGCCCAGGCGCTTGGCGATCGGCACGGCGGCGACTGCCGCCGCCAGGTAGATCAAGCCGTTGAATAAGAGATTCTGTTCCATGGTGTTTAGCTGCCTGTGAGCGGTATCGATGGATCGGTTGCCAGCAATTCCGGCCAGTTCGGGTAGTTCGCCAGCCGTTTCCGGTAGGTCTCGATGTGCGCGGCCAGGGTTTGCTGGTTGATCTGGTGCGCGCCGAACAGCAGGTGCGGCGGCAGCCAGCGCATGCCGCACAGCTGCGCGGTCTGCTGGTACGGCGGCAGGAATGCCGAGAACGGGAACAGGTTATGGCCTTCCGCCTGGTAAGAGCGCACCGAGCCGCCGGTGGTGGCGACCAGCCAGAAATCCTTGCCGTGCAAGGCGTCGCCGCCCGGGCCATAGGCCCAGCCGGGGGTGAGGACCGAATCGACCCACTGTTTCAGCAGCGCCGGCATGCTATACCACTGGACCGGATGCTGGAACACGATCAGGTCGGCTTGTGCCAGCAGCGCCTGCTCGCGCCGCACCGGGATATGGAAATCGGGATACAGCTCATACAGGTCGTGTACCTGTACGTTGGGCACTTTGGCGGCAACCTGCGCCAGGCGGCGGTTGACGCGCGAGTGGTGCGGCGTCGGGTGCGCATACAGGATCAGGATTTGCGGTGGCTTGGTCATGGGCGGGCAGGGTGCGTTTCGGACGAAATGGTAAAAATGGGTAACTGGGGATGAACTGATATGGAAAACAATGTTCACACAAGATATCAAGTCTATACTTTGGCACTACATAAATGGTCCTCGTCCGCGGTCAGGGCATTCTTTTTGCTTACAGCGGACATGCTAGCAGCACTTCCCCCAATTTTTTTATTTCTGACAATTTCTGACATATATGTCCGACTCTCAATCTAAAGATCCCGTCCCCCCGGCTCCCGATGCGGTTCCAGCAACGGCTCCTGCAACGGCTCCAGCAACGGCCGCTGAGGCCAAGCCTGCCGCAGCGCCAGAACCCGCTGCCGCCGAGCCGGCCAAGGCCCAACCGCAGGCTGAAGCCAAGCCTGCCGCAGCCAGTGCCCCGCCCAAGGCAGCCGATCCGGTCAATGACTACAGCGCGCCATGGCCGCAAACCTGGAAGCTGATCGCCGCGCGCTTCCGCGCGCTGTCCGACAAGGCCGGCCGCCGCATGATGCAGCGGACCCTGAAGATCGGCATTTCAGCGCGGATATTTCATCCGGAAGAAGGCGCCAAAGGCCTGCGCGGACGCACCTTGCAATACCTGGAGGAGTCGATTGCGCAATGGGTCATGTCGCGCAATGTGCTGGTGTTCATGATTCCTACGGTCAACACCAATGGCTTGGTCCATCCTAGTTCAATCCGCCTGCGCGACTATGCCAAGCACCTGGATGGCCTGGTGCTGCAGGGCGGCGCCGACGTCTCGCCGCAGAGTTATGCACAAGCCGCGACCCGGCCGGAATGGGGCGGCGACCGCGTGCGCGACATGTACGAACTGGAACTGCTGCACGAGTTTATCGAAGCCGGCAAACCGGTGCTGGGAATATGCCGCGGCTGCCAGCTGATCAATGTGGCCTTTGGCGGCACCTTGTACCAGGACATCGCTACCGATGTCCCGACCTCGATCAAGCATGTGAACGACGAATACGACCGCCTGCACCATGCGATCCAGTTTCCTCAGGGTTCCTCGTTGGCAACGTTGTTCAACAGCCAAGGCAGCGAGCAGAACGAATGGGTGGTCAACTCCATCCATCACCAGGCGGTACGCGACCTGGGGCGCGACCTGACGGTGGAGGCGATCTCGGGCAGCGACAATATTGTCGAGGCGATACGTTACCGCAAGGCAGCCTTTGTCATGGGTTTGCAATGGCATCCGGAATTCCACCGCGCCGGCGGTCCGCAATTGCTCGATTGCACGCCGATACTCGATGGCTTTCTAAGAGCTGCACGCGAGACGCGTTTCTGATATTATCTCGCCCCTTGGCCGGTGAAGCGTTTTTGCGCTTTTTCCCGATTCCGGCCAGGCCCGGCAGCAGTCCGACGGTGAAACTGAAAAAACTAAGAAATATTTAGAAGAAATCGGTTTCCATGGTTGACACTCTAGGGGTGCTTTACTATAATCTGGGGTTCCCTGCGGAGAGGTGGCCGAGTGGTTAATGGCAGCAGACTGTAAATCTGCCCTCTTACGAGTACGCTGGTTCGAATCCAGCCCTCTCCACCATTTAGGGAAGTAGCAACAGGTACAAAATTGTAGCGGTGAAGTGAAAATTCGGTAATTTGCGGGTGTAGCTCAATGGTAGAGCTGAAGCCTTCCAAGCTTATGACGAGGGTTCGATTCCCTTCACCCGCTCCAGTAGTTTTTTGCAGGAACATTAAGTTGGGCGTGTTGTAGTCAAGAAGCACGCGTACAGCATAGCCCTTGTAGCTCAGTGGTAGAGCACTCCCTTGGTAAGGGAGAGGCCACGTGTTCGATCCACGTCAAGGGCACCAGAATTGGTTTGTTGCTGGTGTCCGCATAGGGCACGGCAAGCGCAGTAAAAGCTGGATATCAAGTTTCTGATTCGATGTCTGTCGAATTCAATCTGTAAGACGGTCGGGCGCGGGCCTGGACATTCTCATCAAATCTTTAGGAGTCTAAGATGGCAAAAGGCAAGTTTGAGCGGACCAAGCCGCACGTCAACGTTGGCACTATCGGCCACGTCGACCACGGCAAGACCACGCTGACAGCAGCGATCGCGACAGTATTGTCGAAGAAATTTGGCGGCGAAGCCAAAGCATACGATCAGATTGACGCAGCGCCAGAAGAAAAAGCGCGCGGCATCACGATCAACACAGCGCACGTTGAATACGA